>NZ_JBHURE010000007.1:0-204988 GCF_042674095.1 Lysinibacillus sp. NPDC056959
CCCACGAGCAGTTACGTTCTACCCTGGCTACTGCTATAATAAAACCATTTGAAAAATGTTCAACCAGAAATATCTGGCTGACCTTATAATACGAAGGGGCAGTTTAGTTGAAGAGTGTTGTTTAACTTGGTGTTCAACAAACGGGCCATATTGTTGAATAAGATTCTTTTGAGAAATATTTTCAAACGGCTTTGGCTACTTAAAGAAAAATCCTAGAGTGAACAGAGAAATCTCATATAATAGCATCCAACACAAAAACCAGATGGAAGGCATAATTAACATGCTTTCCATCTGGTTATTTTGTCAGTAATGACTATATTACTTTCTTGGTTCAGCTAATATTTGTTGAAGTGCTTCTTTCAAAGCGGCTGGTTTGCGACCTAATAGCATTTCTAAATCAGAATGGCTATTATCTAATCCACCTGTTTTAATGCCTTCTTGAATAGCCGATAACATGCCAATCATTGGTTCTGGTAAGTTTGCTTGTTTTAAAACATCACCATATGTCTTGCTATCTGCGTTCATCACTTGAATGTTTTTACCAGTGATTTCATTTACTGTAGCGACAAATTGCGCTTGTGTATATGGTACACCGCCTAATTCATAGACTTTGTTTTCATGACCATCCTTTGCTAATACATTCGCTGTTGCTTCTGCTAATTCATCACGTAATGCCCAGCCAACTTTACCTTCGCCGGCTGAAGTTAGCCATGGCGCACCATTTAATGATTGTTGAATGCTAGCTAATTCATTTTCAACATACCAATTGTTACGTACAATTGTATATGGAATTTCGGATTGTTTTAAAATATTTTCGCGTTCGCGATGAGGTGCAGCTAATACGAATGCACTTGTATCAGCTTTAGGCGCACTTGAATAAACGATGTGTTGGACACCTGTTTGTTTTGCAGCTTCAACGATATTTGTTTGCTGGCGCACTGCAAGCTCAACATCTGGAAGTGTTGAAACGATGTACACTTTATCAACACCTTTGAAGGCTTCTACTAATGACGCTTGATTTTCAAAATCAGTTTTACGTACTTCAATACCTTTTGCTGCGATAGCTTGTGCTTTTTCAGATTCAGTATTTGTTGTCCCTGCAATGATATTTGTATTTGTTGCTTCCATTTTCTTTGCTAAATATTCGACGATTTTGCCACCTAATTGACCTGTAGCACCTGTAATTAAAATTTCCATGTTGATTCCTCCATTTAAGCAAAAACTAGTGATAATTTTTATATTATTTATTTAAAGCACGACGAACAATCGGCGCGACTTTATTTGCAAGTAAATCAATTGCTTTTTCAACACGTGCCATCGATTGATTCCCCATATCAAATTGCCCCATAAAACGTAAGTGTCCAAATAATTCATGCTGATATAAAATCTTCTCGGCTAATTCTTCGGGGCTGCCAACCGCTAGGATTTGATTGGCTGCACGTTGTGACATCATTTGTTCAACTGAAATCGGATGGAATGGCATACCACGGTCTTTTAAACCGTATGCCATATACTCGTTGTAACAAGGATTAAATTCACGAATTGCTTGTTCACCTGATTCGGCTAAGTAACTATGACCTGTTACAGATACTTTTAATTTAGATAAATCATGACCAGCTTGATTCGCTGCCTGCCAATAAAGATTGGTCAAATATTGTATACGTTCTGGCTCATCTGCTAAAAGACCAAGAGCCATATTTAAACCTAGCTTCCCAGCACGAATGGCACTGCCAGGAGTCCCTCCAACGCCAACCCACATTGGAATTTTCGATTGCAAAGGGCGAGGGGAAATTTGTGCATCACGTAATGGTGTGCGGAATTCACCTTGCCAATTTACGATTTCATTTTCTTGCAACTTCATAAATAGAAGCAGCTTTTCTTCAAATAATCGGTCGTAATCATCTAGACTCTCACCAAATAATTCAAAGCTCTCTAAAAATAAACCTCGCCCCATAATAATTTCTGTACGACCACCACTTAATAAATCTAGAGTGGCAAAATCTTCATAAACACGTACCGGATCAGCCGTACTAATAACGGATAATGTACTCGTTAATTTAATGTTTTTCGTTAAGCGTGCAATCGCTGCGAGAATCAATTCATAGCTTGATGTGACAAAGTCTAATCGATGATGTTCACCTACACCGAATACGTCCAGGTCTGCTTCGTCCGCCCATTTTGCCATTTGAATGATATCTTCAATGCGTTGCTGTGCTGAACGGGTATTTCCGCTTGCATTAGGGTGGCGTTCACCTAATGAATACACACCAAATTCAAAATTCATATGTTCACCTGCTTAAACTAAGATTAGTAGTAAAATAAGCGCTAAAACTCCTAATACTAAAATTGTTGCTGTTGCTTTCATTGGATCTTTTACACGAACGTGCGTAATAACACCGCCAACTCCTACTGCTACTAAAATGGCTGCACCAATAATGGCAACTGTATTGTTCCAGTAACCAATAATTAGAAGAATTGCAGCACCTAATTCTATAATTCCTGTGACAACTCGGAACCATTGTGGTAGTTGCCAATGCTTAAATCCTTCAATATGCATTTTTGAGCCGAATGTTTTTCCTGTACCAGCCATCAAAAACATTAATGCTAAAATTCCTTGTAAAATCCACGCTAAAATAGTCATACTCATTTCCTCCTTTATTTGTTATAAACAATTGGCATTTTGCCAATCCATTCATCTTTTCGTAATGCCTCAAACATACAAGCTGCCACATTTTTACGGGAAACATTTGTTTTCCCAGGTGTATCGCCAAATGAAATGGCATAGCCATTTCCATCCTTATTAACATTTGGATTAATGATTCGTACAACTGTCCAATCGACATTACTCTTATGGATGAGTTTTTCAATTGCTTTCATTTCTGCGTACCCAATCGGGAAAAGGATTTTTGCCATAATACTAGGCATGATTGTAACTGCATTTTTTTTATCATCTTTTGATTTAAGTGTAGGTGTGGCAAGTGTAATCAAACGCTTAACTCCATGTTCCTCCATCACACGCAAAATCATGTCATGAGCCTTTGTAATGGGTAAACCTAATACTTTACGACTCATCGATAAACTCGGTCCAAGTGTACTAACAACAGCATCTTGACCAGCAATTACATTGGTCATTTGTTCATGATTGTTATAATCAACAACGATTGTTTCTAGATTCGGATGTGTCATATCTAATGCACCATCACGACGGACAACTGCTTTTACAACATCACCATTTTGCAATGCAATGGTAATGAGTTGGCGTCCAATTTGACCATTCGCCCCAAAGACTGTAATATTCAATTCAATTCACTTCCATTCAACAGCTTTTGTATATCCAACATATGTTGTATAAATATATTAAAATTAGAATCAAAACTTGACCACCAACAAATCGCAAGCAAATATCGTATATACGACATTTGCTTCAAAATGTCGAAAAAATAAGGAGTTTTACAATGGAAAAAACACTAGATCCACGTTTTTTACGAACGCGTCGCTTAATTATGGATGCCTTTTTACAATTAGCAATGGAAAAGGATTTTAAAGAAATTACGATTAAGGACATTACGTCCCGTGCAACGGTAAACCGAGCAACATTTTATTATCACTTTTTTGATAAACACGATTTATTAGAAAAAGTATTAGCAGAGGATGTGCTACAAGGGGTACTGTCTCATGTAGAAACAGAAAAAGCTTTGACCGTAGATATAATGCAAACGATTTTTAATAGTCTATTACAATTTCATCGAAGCTTAGCGAACCAATGTATGCGCAGTTACGAAGCTTTCACACCAAAAATTGAAATGATTATAAAAGAGGAACTTGCACGTGTGATGCGGGATTTTTTAAAGAAGAAACATGAAGATTGGCCATATGAAAAAGTTGAGCTACATAGCATTAAGTTAAGTTGGACTATTTATGGAATATCCACCAAGTATGTAGCATCGGGCGAACAGCCTAACGAGGAAATTATACGAGAATTGTTAGAAGAAATGATTTAATGTTTTAATAAAATATCAGAAGTGATTTTTTCATTTTTATTCGCATTTACTATTCCACAATCGGGCGCGATTGTGGAAGAAGCGTCGCTGTTCTTATTAAACTAACGGGGGCTTTACTTAAAGATGAGATTCCACAAAGATCCCATCTTTTTCTTCTTCAACTAACGGCACAGGTTAATTTAAGAAGGAAACGGTCTTTACAACGTCGAATTTAATTACATAAAAACGAACTCTTAAATTAAGGTGGGGCATATGGGTAGAATTCCAATTGGACCAATTATTGAAGGTGGAAAAAAGGCAGGAAAAATAATTAAAGAAAACCGCAAAGAAATTACGGCAGTATTAAGTTTATTGAGTGCTGGAGGAAAGGTAATAAAAGAAATTACTGTTAAGAAAAAAGAATCAAACAAAACTGAAGGAAAATTGCATCATAGGAAAGAGCGTTATGATCATTATAAAATTAACATACTGATGGAATTGGATAGCCAAAACAGAAATGAGCTTTTTCAATATATACTTGAAGTAGAACAATTTATTCAACAGATAAAAAATGAAGAAAATAAGGAATTGGGAGTAAAAAAGCCTATTCATAAAAAAAGAATTAAAAGTTGGAATGATATTCTTATTCAAATTAAAGATAAAAGGTATACAAAAGATTATCTTGAATTTATTAAAATTTATAACAACCCAAGTTATCATAGTGAATATTTTAAAGGTTTTGAGGGTCTTGTTGAGAAATTTAAAAAACTAAATAATCGAGAAAAATATGATGATTTATTGAAATATATTGCAGAAATAACAAATAGGAGCATTGAACAAATCAAAAAGGATTTTTCACTAACCGACTAAAATATACTCCTGTTTCCGGAAGGTATATATCTATTGATCAATTAGTTTTAAACTTTTTAGAGTAGTAAGGATAATGAACGATACAAAAAACTGTAATAAAAACCGAAAGACTTATTCAATTAATTGTGGCAATATTACTTAGACCAATACAGATAAATCTTATTCAACTAACGGGTGCTTTAGTTGAATAAGATAGACAATCCATTAGCAACAATCTTTGAGAAAACAGCCTTAAAGTAAAAGGGGTTATAAAATGATTGTTTACTTTCCGGAACCTTATAATAATGAATTGTATTACAGTATATTAGCTAGATACCATTATTACAGTGGAGATATTCTAGCTTCATATACCTTAAAAGAACTGACAGGAAGAACACGTAATATTAACTTTGAGGTACCGATGGGAATAGATAATTTAGTAACTAAAGCAAAAGTATTTTCAAGTACCTATTCTAGAGATTTCTTTATAAATAATCATACGATAATTCCTATTGTAAGGCCTTTTAAGAAGATAGAGTGGACCCGAAAATTGAAAGAGGAAAATTTTGAGGGATTACGGTTTGATTTTTTTGGTTATAAAGAAAATGATATAAAATCAAAAGAACATTTATACTATTGCCCTGAGTGTTTAAAGGAACAGTTTGAGAAGTATGGTGAAGGATATTGGAATAGGATTCATCAAGTTCCGGGTATATTTGTATGTACTAATCATCGGATAGCCTTAATAAAGCATCCAGTAAATATACATAATATTCAAGGTGTTGAATTTGCTTTACCAAGGTTTGAAGATACTAAGAGAGAGCAGAGAAAATATAAAAGTGATGTATTAGAGTCATTGTTGAATTTGTCAGAAGATATAGAATACCTGTTAGAAAAAAATTTTGATGTATTTCCTGAAAATTATTTTTATGAAA
This sequence comes from Lysinibacillus sp. NPDC056959, assembly GCF_042674095.1. Lineage (NCBI taxonomy): Bacteria > Bacillati > Bacillota > Bacilli > Caryophanales > Bacillaceae > Lysinibacillus > Lysinibacillus sp. NPDC056959. The sequence goes on from NZ_JBHURE010000007.1 coordinate 5,765, forward strand.
AATATGTAACCCTTCTTGAGATTAAAGGAATAGCTTATCCTATGCTGAAAAGGGAACAAAGGTTAAAGATTTTAATGCTAGATCATTTTCCACATGAATTTCTTGAAATGCTGAATTCTTCTTTTTCTCCAAGTACTTCATGGTTACCTAAATTTAAAGGTAAAAGTAGAGTTACTACTTTACATCCAATAAGGCATCTATTATTAATGAGGCTATTATGTGGTTCTGCGCGTGAATTCTTTGAAAATGAATATGAATATAAACCGTTTGGAACTGGTCCTTGGATTTGTATGAATCCATTCGCAGATCATTATCTAGAGAAGGTTGTAAAGAAAGTGGATGTCAGCATTCATAATGGGAATGGAGATATTCAAGGTGATATGAAATGTAGTTGTGGATTTGTTTATCGAATAAGAGTATGGGAAAAATCACCATTAGATATAGAGTATTTTAGTAATAGAATAATGGAGAAAGGCCCTATATGGGAACAAAAGTTTAATGATTTAATTAAACAGCGGTTAACAATAAATGAAATTGCCCATCGCACTAATATGTCTAGACCAACAATTAGAAAAATACTACGTGATCGAGAAAAGTTCAATGATAGAGATTTAAAGCAATTAGAAAAGTATAAAAAGATAGATGAAAAAACTGAGAAGTATAAGGAGATATGGTTAGATTTACGAGCAAAATACCCTGAATATTATCGTCATGAATTACACAGCGCAAATAGAGCAGTATATGTTTGGCTTAGAAAGTATGATAAGGAATGGCTGGAAGCCAATTCTCCAGAGATTAAAAAAGAATATAAAGTTAAAAAGAAGGTATATTCTTTAGAAGCAGATTATGTTTTTTTAGATAAAGCACAAAAAATCATTTCAACATGGTCAGACATTGAAAAAAATCAAAGTAAGTTAGTGAGAAAATCGAAATCTAGAATACAAAATTTATTAGGTTTAGGAAGTGATTATCAATATACTAGAAAAAGATATCCATTAACTGCTGATTATATAGATTTAATAGAAGAATCCAAAGAAGAATTTAGAAAGCGTAAAGTAAGAAGTGTTATGGAAGAAAAATTTAAAAATGAGGAAGTTTCTTTTAGTAAGGTAGCAGAAGCAGCACATCTTAGAACATTTATTAGAAAAGGAGGGGAAGAAATTAAACTGTACATAGAACAATTGATAAATGAACATAATTTGAATTATTAATATAAATAAAACATTTCTCTATTCAGTTAACAACTTTATTATCTCTACACAAGATGTTTAAATAATAAAGCTGTTAACTGAATAATAAAGTATTGAACTTGATAATTTAGGTGTGAATGTAATAAGTAAGTGTCTTAATTTTTGGTAAGTTATTAAAGTATACATCATTATTGTTACTCTTTGGTTGGATGTAAACTAGTAATGTATGATTTAAGTACATGTTAGTCTACGACTTTATTGTCACTAATTTTTTAAAAGTGAACGGTTTAATGCGGTTTAACGAGTTTTTCAGTATACAACTTTATTGTCCCTGTACACTTCTTGTTAGCATATAATAAAATCATTTAAAGTAATTATTTAAATATCCGTGCAATTCGCATCCGTTCGCTTGTAATAAAAGAAGTGAGCGGATGTTTTTTATTTTGGATGTTTCATGGTAATAAAGACAGAGTTGTTAAGGCTATACCCCTACCGTGAAATAGTGATTGTCCCAAGCTATTCCAGATTTTATAATAGTAATTATAGAATGTAGATAGCAATGAAAGAGGTGGCATATGAAAAAGCAGTGGAACTTAATATTAGCAATATTTGTAGTCTTAATTATCGCGGTATTTTCAGTTATAAATGTTGACAAGGTAACGGTAAATTATTTATTTGGTAAAGCTGAGTGGCCATTGATCCTCGTTATTATTGGGTCAGTCTTATTGGGAGCCCTATTAGTTGGATTAATTAGTATGATGAAAATTTATCAACTTCAAAGAGCTTTGAAAAAGTCAGGTGGTGAAATGGATCAACATTCTTAAATGTTGTGCTATTTCACTAAGAGCCCGATTGTAAAACAACACTTAGAATTAAACGATTATATTATTTTACATCAAAAATTAAACAACTTTATTTTAATCCCGTCCAAAAAATTAGGACGGTTTTTTTGTATTTGAGGTTAGAAAGTAGATTAATATAAATTATAATTATTCTCATATTTAACATAAAATAGTTAACAATTATATGGTAATATATTTATAGAATAAGTACCAAGGGAGAGAAGATAATATGATGAAAAAAATACTGAAGCGTACGAGTGCTGCTTTGCTTGGCGCTTCATTGATGCTAACAACGGTGGTGCCAGTGATCCATGCGAAGGAGCAGTCACCGCCCCTATCACCATCGATAAGTAATCCGGTTATTGAAACCTTAGTCGAAGGTGAAAAATACGGAATTTATCCAACTACATGGTATGATAAAGACTTCCATAAAGAAATTTCTGTGGACAAGGTAAATGAACTGCTGGCATTAACAGAAAAGAAAATTGCCTCACTGGGCTTAGCGGAAAATAAAAAGTATAAGCCAGTGAACGTGAAGAACGATAACACACGCGGTGATATTGTGAATCGCTTGTATAATATCGTCGCACGCTATGATTTACCTGTCGGCACGGATGCCATTAAATTTATGAAAGATCATAACATATTACAAGGTTATTCAAACGAACTGCACTTAGAGCAAAAGGCAACGACGCAACAGGCTGTTCTACTAGCTTCTCGATTGATTAAGATTACCTATGAACTTGCAGAGCAAGGAGCGAAGGGGGTAGCCTGGGTAGTAGAGGATGAGGATACGACTGTGTATTTACTAGGCTCCATTCACCTAGGTACACCTGACTTATATCCATTCGATCAAAAACTAGTGAAGGCGTTCGATAAAGCGGATGCGCTATTAGTAGAGGCAAATATTCTGGATACGAAAGGGCTTGATTATTATGCGAAAAAGGCAATGTATTCAGATGGCACAACACTGAAAGATGCTGTTGCGCCAGAAACATATGCGAAGCTTGAAAAAGTTGCAAAGCTATATAATCTCCCGATGGAACAACTGACATTGCAAAAGCCTTGGACGCTGTCAAGCACCTTAGCAATGCTGTCAACAGATAATTCATTTGGTATGACGCCACAAGAAATGGCGATGCACGGTATTGATATGTACTTTTTATTAAATGCAGATCTGCAGAAAAAGCCAGTAATTGAATTAGAGGGTATGAAAGCACAAGTTGATATGTTTGACGCGTTATCACCAGAAGCACAGGAGCAGTCTTTAGTCGCTGTGTTGGATAGCATAATCAATCCATCTGAAGAAAATCAATCTAAAGTTCTCCAAGAGTGGTTTACAAGCTGGAAGCAGGGTAACGTTGAAGAATTTGCAAAAAGCTTCCAATCGATGGAAGGCGGGACGTCAGAGTACAATGAAATGCTATTTGGTGTACGAGATGAACAAATGGCAAAGAAAATTATGAATGTACTTGAAGAGAAAAAAGGTACGTATTTTGTTGTTGTTGGTTCAGGTCACTTTTTAGGTGAGAAAAGCATTCGCTATCATTTGGAGAAAGACGGGTACAAAGTGAAGCCATTTTATCAATAAAGAAAAACCAAAGAGCATGGGGATTAAGGGAAAGTAGTACCTTAATTTAGTTAAAAAGCCTTTAAGGGATCTATTTCCTTAAGGGCTTTTTGTCTCCTCACATAGCAAGAAACTGTAAGCCTTTCTCCAGTGCTTGTCGTGCTAAAAGGACAAAAGCACTTTTCTTAGTAAAAATTAGTGTACATATAAACATAAAAAAAATACAAACTAATTTTAACTTCTTGCAATGGATGGTCCAAATACTTGCTGCAAGAAGTTAAAGCTTCCGGCGGATGTAATGGAATCGGAAAGGTGTTCTTTGTGCTAACACAGAGCCGATTCTGGACGCATTGTTTATCTGTGCGAAAGCGAAGCGTCAGCAACAAGTATGCCGAGGTATATTGATTGTAAAAATTTTAGGAGGTTACCATGGCTAATTCTAGACACTCAAAACCAGATGATAGATCCAATAACGTGGAACGAATTCGTGATATCGTTAAGAACACTGAAGAAAAACTCCATGAAGCGGAGATTAGTTTGGAATTTGCAGACCCTATGCAAAGTGAAATGATTAAAGAAAAAAATAAGCGACGTCAAAAGTCAATTGAAGCATTAAAAGAAGAAATGCAAGATGAAATGGCAGCACGTAAAAAAGGAGAAGTGTAGAATTGGAAACTTAGAAAGAAGAACTACCTTTTCTCCAACTTGAAAGTACTTCCTAATAAAAGCAGATGGTTTAGAAGTTCTATAATGGACCTCTATATCACCGTCTGCTTTTATTATGAGGTTGTAAATGACTTATTATATCCCTTTTTAGAACATGGATTTCAACACAAATTGGATGACTTCTTCTATTGTGGATTTACGTATTAAAAGAGCTTATACAAGGAATGGGCTCTGGGGACTTTTCGGAAGAAGATTACCACATTAGTTATGTAGCTAAAAATATTTAGTGGATTAGTATGTCAGAAAAAATACATATATGTAGGCTAACATCTGATTTATCATATTTAAAATAGCTAAAATTTGAACCCCGCGCTTTGTCATTGTTTCAAAATGTGGGGTTTTTCTTTAGGAAAACAACTTTCCCTTCTATTGCAGCTATCTTAGTAGTGAATAACAAAGTATACAAAAAGGAATTAAATATAATTAAAGAATACTATTACTAAAAAAGATGAACCTTTCCCATGGGTCATTTGTTTATAAAGTATAACGCAAAGAAAGGAGTGCCTTGGATTGATAGAGCGTGAACTATGATTCTTATAACAAGGATGTATACCGTACATGTTATTACATGCTCTGTGGAACGCACAAGATGGGGTTTCTATAGGATAAAGCTTTCTCTTCTGTTGTAGCTGTCATAGTAATGAATAATAAAGTATGAAAAAGTAATTAAGTATAATTAAAGAATAATATTACTAAAAAAGATGAACCTTTTCCAATAGTCATTTGTTTATAAAGTATAACGCAAAGAAAGGGGTGCCTTGGATTGACAGAGCGTGAATTATTCGATTCTTATAATAAGGATGTATACCGCACATGTTATTACATGTTGCGAAACGCACAAGATGCGGAAGATCTCTGCCATGACGTATTTATCAACGTTTTTCGTCAGGATTGGCAAAACGTTGAGCATACGCGTGCCTGGATTATGCGCATCGCAATGAACCATTGTTTAAACTTGCTAAAACGGAATCAGACTCAGAGGGATAAACAGGGTCAGGTTCAATGGCTTCATGAGCAGGCAACATTTTCAATTAAATCCGTAGACACCATTGTAGTAGAAAAAACAGCTCAGGAAGAATGGGAGGAACTACTGAAGCAACTACCAGACAAATTAATGGCAGTTGTTACCCTTCGCTATATCGGTGAGCTATCCATGGCAGAGATCGCTGAAACCCTGCAGATTCCTGTAGGTACAGTGAAGTCGAGACTCCATAAAGCATTGAAAATCATGCGCAAAAAGCTTGAACACAAAAACAACTTATGGTTGAAGGGAGAGAACCAATTTGGAACGCATTGAAAACAAGGTTAAAAACCAAATGAAGGCTTCAAATAACATCGATTACCCTAACTTTGATCAGATGTGGAGCAGTATCCAGCAGGACGAGCTAAAGGTTGCTGGAGGTGAACCAGTTGTGCTCCGTCCTCGAAAACGAAAGCGCTTTGCATTGGTGGCAGGGCTATCTGTAGCTTTGATGGCTACACCAGTTTATGCAGCACTGAATTATGACTGGTCCAGCATGCTTTCACATAGGGAAGGTATTCAGTCCGCATTAGAGCAGGGCTTAGGTCAAACGATTGAGCAATCCGTTACAAAGGATGGTGTTACGTTAACCGTACATACGGCCTTTGTAGACGAGAACAGAACTTTCCTGCTATATAGTTTGAAACCTGAAACATTCAAGGATGTAAAGGACATAGATTTTGAAGTGATTGGACTAAAAGATTCGAAGGGCAACTTTATTGAAGGAAATTATGGACAACACAAGTGGGACGAGAAGCTTGGTGTATTCCAGGGGTATTTTGAGACGGACTGGGTTGCCGAAGGGCAGATGACTGATATTGAGTTTATAATGGAGAATATTCAATTCATCGACAATAAGAAGCAGTCCATCAACTATAATCCTAATGACTCTACTACGCAAGTGTTCCCAATTCAAAAGGATGGGGTGGGTAGCGTGACCTTACAGTCTTTTGAACAGGCTGAAGGTAAAGTTCTCCTAAAATCAGACGTTACGTTTACGGATACTGAAATGCCGTACAGAGGGGTAGAATTCGAGGCAATCAATAATGTGGGTGAATCTGTTAAACAAGTGACAGGTACATCTTTTTCATACCGTGACGGAGGAGCGAACATAAGTCAAATATTCAAGTCTGACACCTTACGTGAAGAAGGAACTAAATTCCAGCTTTCTTATGATCACATACTAGAAACAAAAGAAAGTACTTGGAACATAAATATGAATCTTTCCAAAAAACAGTTGGAAAATGCGTCATTTAAGCAAGTGCTAGATATCCCTATGGGCGATGTTCCTAACACGAAAATCCATGAAATGAAGGTTACACCAACCCAAGTTCGTTTGAAAATTACTCAAGAAGACTACTATACTCTTCCTTTTAGAGAGTATCAGCTAGATGTAGGTGGAACTCTGTTAAAAGGGTATTCTATGGGTAAAGGACAAGATCTACGCTTTGAAGTGAAAGGGCTAGATGTAGCTTCTCTGGCTAATCAGCCTATAACCCTCGTCGCGAAGCACCGTATCGATGGTTTTTACGGAGACGAGAACGACAAACCAATCCGTTTGACTGACATATCAGAAAAACATCAAACTACAACTTCTAGCATTGCGGGGTATCCAATCTCATGGACTTATTATTTGAAGGACAATAACCTCTATGTGGAAACCTTGAGCTCAGATCCGACGTTTGAGGGAGTCGATCGAACTTATTATTTGGACGGTAAAGAACAGATCTTAGGGGAACCGGAATCTTATGATGAAAGTAATAAACCTATGCACGTTTATGAAAATTTCGACAAGAAAGAGCTAGATATTTTCATTTATAGTTATGGAATCAATAAGCCAAACGAAGAGCTTCGTATTCCACTTAAGTCTGGAAAATGACCTGCATTATGAATATCAGAATGCCCAGCGGGAATTTAACAGAACTTAAAGAGATATATTTTTAATTGAAAATCTAACCCCTACTATAGATAGTCCTATTCATATAACTAAATGAAGTAACGTAAAAACCCAACTTCTCTATAATTAATTTGCAGAGAAGTTGGGTCTTTTAATTAAAATAAAAATCTCTTTTAAATGAGATTAACTATAACGCTCCTTTATTCTACTTTCTCAATTTACAACTTTATTATCTCTGCACATCGATCACCTCTTTAGATTTTCTTTGAGGTGGTTTTTTTATGGATATTTGTGTTAAAATTGATGGTTGTCTCGTGAATTATAGAATGAGCAATTATCAAGAAGGTTAATAAATAACTTTTCATTTTTATTAACGAGGGCGATTGTTCGATTAGATTGATCGCCTTCGTGCTAACCGGGGCAGATTAGTTGAAGTACATAATGTTGATGAGGGAGAAATTAACGGGGTCTAACGATAATTGTTTTATTGATATCCGTTTCAATGGTGGAGATATTCAAATTGACGTTTTAGAAGATACATAGTTTAGTTGATATATAATAAAAAAACTTAGCTATATATGAGGTTATTTAACTAGACGGAAGTGAAAGGGAAAAATATGAAAAAAAAAGTGATTTTATCATTAATGTTAATGACATTTCTTTCTGCTGTAGAAGGAACAATTATTAGTACAGCAATCCCCCGTATAACGAATGATTTGTCAGGTGTCGAACTTGTTAGTTGGGTTTATGCAATTTATATGCTTGCCACAGCTGTTTCGACTCCAATCTACGGGAAACTGGCTGATTTATTTGGTCGTAAAAAAGTTTTACTGATCGGAGCTACAATATTTTTAGTTGGCTCTGCACTTTGCGGTATCGTTACATCGATGGAACAGCTCATCGTCTTTCGTGCCCTTCAAGGTCTAGGTGCAGGCGCTATTATGCCAATAACAATGACAATCATTGGTGACTTATATAGCGAAGTGAAAGACCGTGCAAAAGCACAGGGGTGGATTAGTGCTGTTTGGGGTATCTCTGGTGTGATCGGACCATTAGTTGGCGGATTTTTAGTCGATTCCCTTTCTTGGCGCTATATCTTTTTCTTAAACGTTCCATTTGGAATTATCGCTTGCATAATGATTGTCATCTATTATAAAGAATCTATTAAGCCTGCTAAGCATCATATCGACTATCTTGGTGCAACAGTCTTCTCTTTAAGTACAGTCGCTCTACTATACGCGTTATTAACAGGTAGCAGTCAGCAAAACTGGGGGGACATGACTATTGTTGGTCTCTTAATCTTTGCAGCTGTTTCATTCGTTATTTTCTTATTCATTGAGAAAAAATCTCCGGAACCATTAATTCCGCTAGCACTTTTCTCTAACCGTACATTATCTATTATTAATGTACTAACACTTATTTCGGGTGCAATGATTATTAGTATTACAATGTATCTTCCGATTTGGAGCCAAGGTGTATTAGGAAAAAACGCGACAGACGCCGGACTCATTTTAATGCCACTACCTGTAATGTGGACATTTGGCACTATTCTTTCAGGTAAATTAGTTGGTAGCTTAAATACGAAACAAATCATTCTACTTGGAGCTAGCGTTCTTTCGGTTGCTGCCTTTTCATTATTTACATTGTCGACAGATTCACCAGCATTCTTAATTTATGTTGCAGTTGGACTATTCGGCTTAGGGATGGGACTCATCACACCTATCTATATGGTAACAATTCAAGCAACTGTTCCAAATCATACGCGCGGGACGGCAATTGGCTTAAATACATTTATCAATACGTTTAGCCAAACATTAGGAGCCGCAGTTTTCGGGGCGATGTTCAATACGATGATTCATGCACATGGTATTAAAAATCTTGATCTTGTAACTTCTGGTGGACATGAAGGAACTACAGCAAACGTAGTAACCGAATCGCAAGAAGCATTAGCTTCAAGTGTACATTTTATTTATATGGGAACTTTTATATTAGCACTAGGAACTTTAGTAATTGTTTGGTTCTTATTAAAGCCAACCATACAAACTAGGGAGCAATAAAAAAAGAGGACAAGCTTGTCCTCTTTTTATGTCAGGCTATGATTCTAAGGAATTAAAAGATATCTTAAATATTTCTGAAAGGTATTTAGATGTTATGCTTATAGCCATTGGTAAAGGTACTAAAGCTGGCCATAAGACCGTAAGGCATAATGTTAGTAAGGTAATGTATAGAAACAACATAATTTAGTGTTCTTATGGTCATTGCTGAGGGACTATGTGAATTAAAAGCTTGCAAAAATAATATCAATTTAATTTATTGACAATTCAAATAAAAACTCTATAATAATTATCAAGGTTTGCATAACGAAAAATTGTTGTTAACAATTTGGAGTATAAGAGTAAAAGTGTTGAAGAGAACTAGTAGTTTTAATGGAACTTACAGAAAGTAGCCGGTCGATGAGAGGCGCAAGGAAAGTTAAAATGAATTCATCTTGGAGCTGCGTACCGAACTTTAGTAGGCTACGACGGGTTTGCATCCGTAATCAATGCAAAGGTATCGCATTTAGCCGTACCTATTGAGAAGAGTTATGTGAGTAGCTCTTAAATTAAGGTGGTAACACGTTCATAACACGTCCTTTAGGTATATTCCTAAAGGGCGTTTTTTTTATCTTCATTCAGCAGAAGCGGGTGGTTAGATGAATGCGATGTGATTCCTTTTCAGTAGGTGTCCTAACGCCTATATAGAGGGATCCAATATAAGAATTTATCTGTAGCGAAAGCAAAGCGTCAGCTACAATTACGCCAAGGCGAAATTGATTTTTACTCTTATAGAACTTGCAATATTAATTCAATATTGAAGGAGTTGTATTGTATGTTTTTAAAACTGGAAGAACAATTAGAGATGATTGAAAATGGTGAAGGGAGGATCGTTAATGAAGGAGAGGTTATGCCTACTAACATCCCCACACTGTTAATTGAGATAGGGAAAGAATCGGTACTAGATATTATTCCAGCATTGATTGCTGAAGGATATATTAAAAGTAAAAGTGAATTTATGCGATTAATGAAACAAAAGGGTGTTTCTTTAAATGGGGAAAAACTAGAAGAAGATGATACTGATATAATATTAATGAATGATGAGATTTTGCAAATTGGGAAGAAAAGATTAATACGATTTATAAAATAAGGGACTAAGTTGAACTATTCGACAATCGATAACTAAACGACTATTTCTTTATCCTTAAGCAAAGTTGTTATTAAAAAAATCACCTTCTATATTACGAAGGTGATTCTCATTTTTATTATTTCCCTAAAACAAATTCAGCAATTTCATCTAAAATCATTTCTTTACCAAGAGGGAAGTATCCTTTATTGACTGCATCATTTTTAATAATAAATACGTGGTTGTTCTTAACAGCGTTCATGTTTTTCCAAATTGTTTCTTCTTGGAATTCTTTCAAACGTTCAGAACCGTCACCTGTTGTAAATACGAATAGGTAATCTGGATTGTAGTCAATTAAAGCTTCTTTTTGTACTTGTACTAATGCTTCATCCATTGGTGTACCTGGAACTGCTGGTAATTTTAAATCTTTAAAGAGTACGCTACCGTAACCATAGTCACCGTATACACGGAATGCATTTGGATATGCAGCCATTTTCATGAATTTTGCATCACCAGTTTTAGCAACGATTTTGTCGTGTAACTTGCTTGCTTTTTCGTCATACTGTTTGAACCATTCTTCTGTCTCTTTTTCTTTATCGAAGATTTTGCCTAACTCCTCGAACTTCGGACGCCATTGATCTAATGGAGTTTTTAACATAACAGTCGGTGCAATTTTAGATAGTTGATCATAGATTTTTTCTTGACGATCATTGATAAGAATTAAATCTGGTTTTGCAGCAGCCACTGCTTCGATATTAATTTTGTCACCCCATGCTGAGCCGACTGGTTTTACATCTTTTAATTGATCTGCAATATGTGGATCAATCTCTTCTTGAGACGTATTTGCAGTAATGATTGGTTTCATGCCAAAGATTAATAATTCTTCTGTTGAACCACTAAGGTCAGCAATTTTCTTTGGATTAGCAGGGATTTTAATTTCCCCTTTAGCGTGTTCTACCGTACGCTCTTCTGCTTTTGCGTCGGTCTTTTCTTCTTCTTTCTTATCTGAAGAACAAGCTGCAAATAGTATAGATGTAACAACTAATACCATTGCTAGTAACGATAGTTTAAATTTCTTCATATTTTTGTTCCTCCCGGATAATTTGTCTACGACCCATTTCATTCTAATGGGTGTTCAGCCTCTCAGGCTAAGTGAGGAGCTCAGCACCCATTAGAATGCTTCCTCTCTATCTATTTAAGAGAGAAAGAGGGATTTCCTATTATGCTTTTTCTTGTTCTAGATTATTAACTAACGTTAAATCGTAAGTTAAACAAATTGGCTTACTGTTTACAGGACATGAAACGATTAGTGCTTCAATTTCAAACACATTTCGAAGTGTTTCACTTGTCATTACTTCATCTGGAGTTCCTTGATGCATCAGTTTACCAGCTTTTAAAGCAACCATATGATCAGAAAAACGAGAAGCATGGTTTAAATCATGAATGACCATAACGATTGTACGGCCTTCTTCCTGATTTAATTTTTTCAATAACTTTAATATTTCTAACTGGTGAGCCATATCTAAGTAAGTTGTCGGCTCATCTAAAACAAGTAAGTCCGTTCCTTGGGCAAGCGCCATCGCAATCCAAACTCGTTGGCGTTGGCCACCTGATAAAGCTTCTGCTGAACGGTTTGCAAATTCTGTCATCCCTGTCACTTCAAGTGCCCAGTGAATATAGCGATAATCTTCTTCCTTCAGCGTTCCAAATCCATTTTGGTGTGGAAAACGACCATATGAAACAAGCTCAAACACAGTAAGACCTGTCGGCACTTCTGCAGTCTGCGGTAAAATTGCCATTTTCTTTGCAATTTCTTTCGTTGACTGTTTCTCAATTGCTTTTCCATCAAGATAAACAGACCCGCGTTTTGCCTTTAAAATGCGAGAAGCTGCTTTTAACAATGTAGATTTCCCACATCCATTTGGTCCAATAATCGTTGTAATCTTTCCTTCGGGGATCTCCACTGATAGTCCATCTATAATTAATCCTTCATTATAGCCAACGGATATCGAATCAACTGCTAAAGTTACCATTAAAAAAGACTCCTTTTATTTTGTCCTCATAAGTAAATAAATAAAATAGGGTGCACCAATAATAGAAATAACAAAACCGACTGGTATCTCTGAGGTTGTTAGTACACTTCTTGAAATTAAATCTGCAAATAGTAATAGAAGCGTGCCGATTAATGCTGCTGTCGGTAACATAATTTGATGTTTCCCCCCAACAAGGCGTCTTGCCAAATGGGGTGCCATTAATCCGATAAATCCAATTCCACCAGCAACAGCTACCGATGCACCGGCCAAGCAAACAGCGATAAATAATAACTTACGTCTTTCTTTCTCTACATTTAGACCAAGGCCAACCGCTGCTGCATCTCCTAAATTCATGACATTCAATACATGTGCCTTGCAAAATGCAAATGGTATAAATATGAGCATCCAAGGAAGTGCACTTAATACAAATTTCCAATCCGTTCCCCATAAACTCCCTGCCAACCAAATAGTTGCAAAACGAAAATCATTTGAAGTCATTTTCATCGAGAAGATTAAACTAACAGCACCGAATCCTGCTGCCACTGCAATACCGACAAGAATTAAACGAGTGGACGAAACACCGTTCTTCCAAGCTAGAGTATAAATAATAACCGCTGCTAATAATGCACCAACTAACGCAAATAACGGAAGAATGAATACAGATAGTAGCGTACCGGTTCCAACTTTCCCGAAGAAAAAATAGACGAAAACTACAACTGTTAATCCGGCACCCGCATTTATACCGATGATTCCTGGGTCAGCAAGTGGATTTCGAGATAAACCTTGCATGATAGCCCCTGATATCGCTAGCGCTGAACCAACTAAAATCGCGATAACCATTCGAGGCATACGAAACTCGAATAAAATGACAGATTGATCTTCGGCCCCTAACCCAATTAACGATTTCAATACATCTATTGGTGGTATTTTAAATGTTCCTGTATTTAAGCTAATTAAAAATACCGATACAATTAGGCAAGCTAAAATAGCTAAAACTGAAATATTCTTTGTTGTTAAGATACGTTGCCTCATATTTTCCCTCTCCCTTCATTACGAGCTAAATAAAGGAAGAATGGAACACCAATTAAAGCAGTAATTGCACCAATTGGCGTTTCAAATGGAGGGTTGATCACCCTCGATAACATATCTGCACATTCTATTAATAATCCACCTAGTACTGCTGAACATGGAATGACCCATCTATAATCGGATCCGACAAGAAAACGCGTCAGATGTGGGATAACAAGTCCAACAAATCCGACAGAGCCTGCCATAGATACAGCTGATCCCGTTAAAACAAGCACAAGTACAGTACCAATAAATTTAATGAAAGTTGTATTTTGCCCAAGTCCAATTGCAATTTCTTCACCGAAACTTAAAATAGTAATGTATCTTGACAATAAAATTGCAATAACAAGACAAAGTAGTCCAATTGGTAGGAGCATTTCAATACTTACCCATTTCACACCTGAAACGCCTCCTGCATTCCACATGCTTACTTCTTGAGCAAGATTGAAATAAAGTGCGATACTAGACGAAATGGCTCCAAGCAGTGCACTAATAGCTGCACCAGCTAACGCTAATTTAACAGGTGTTAGCCCTCCTGGTGAGAACGAACCCACACCATATACAATACTTGCGCCAAATGCAGCACCAATAAATGAAGCAATAACAAACATTATGTATGGGGAATTAGGGAAAAAAGCATATGTAATGGCAATTCCAAATACCGCACCATCTGTAATCCCCATTAAAGAAGGTGAGGCAAGAGGGTTACGTGTCATACCTTGCATAATTGCTCCAGATACCGCTAGAAACGCACCAGCGACCACTCCTCCAATTGCTCTTGGAATGCGAAGCTCCCAAATGACATTATGATGTGTATTTGAATCATCAAACTGAAAAACAGCTTGCCAGACAGTCTTTAAGCTAATATCTGCTGCTCCAAATGAAATGGACGTGCTCATACTTAAAGCTAATAAAATTGTACCTGCTATTAAAATAATAGAAGCAATAAGCGGTCTGCTCTTAATCTTTTTCATATTCTTTTCTTGTTGGTCTATGCTCCTTACGCTTGCTTCCATTCGTTAACCATCCTAACTAACAACATATATTCTTTTGAATGAGATTTATTCTCAATCAGTAATAAAAAAATATAGTTTTCATCTTAATTGATAATGATTCTCATAATCACTCGTTCTATTCTACATACCGTCCTTTTAGGTGTCAAACATTATTTTTTAAAATATATTAATTTTGTTTATTTTTATACGTTTAAAAATTCGTTTACAGCGCTTACATTAAGTGGTTTATCAAAAAGAGTGGAGGCTATAAAATTATTCTAAGAATAATAAATTCGCATAGAAGTTTAAATAGTTTTATAAAAGGTAGATTTTACAAATTTGAATAAAACGGATTGAATTAAAAAGTTGAATTACTATTTTTTTGTTTTCTTACTATAGTAATTATAAGAGGCGGCAATTGAAAGGTTGTGTACTTTAACTACTTAGGACAGTCTTATGGTTAGTAGTATAGAAGGAGATCATTCAATAAATCTAAGTTCCTTAAAGTTGAACCGCTACAATGACAATCTAATTTTAGGTGTTGCATAAAATCCTTTATTTAAAAGACATTGATAAACAATTTATAAAAATGCAATGAATTGTTATGTCAAATAATAGGGTATATGTATATGTAATGTTTAACATCAAAATTGAATTTTTTGTTAATTTCTCTCTCATTTTACCAATATCATGTGGATTGATGGTATGCTATATCACGATAATAGTTTATGGAGGCGGTATTATGTATTACAGTAAAGGTAATTATGAGGCTTTCGCACGTCCTAAAAAACCTGAGGGTGTTGATGAGAAGTCAGCGTATCTTGTTGGTTCGGGGCTAGCTTCACTGTCAGCCGCATGTTTTTTAATTCGTGATGGTCAAATGAAGGGAGAGAATATTCATATTCTCGAAGAGCTAGATATCTCAGGAGGTAGCCTTGATGGTATTCTAAATCCGACAAGAGGTTTTATTATCCGTGGTGGTCGGGAAATGGAAGATCATTTTGAGTGCTTATGGGATTTATTCCGTTCAATCCCATCTTTAGAAGTAGAAAACGCTTCTGTTTTAGATGAATTTTATTGGTTAAACAAAGAGGATCCTAACTATTCTAAATGTAGATTGATTGAAAATAGAGGGCAAAGACTTGAGGATGATGGCAAGTTTACATTATCTGATAAATCTTCTGAAGAAATGATTAAATTATTCTTTACTCCTGAAGAGAAGTTAGAGGATGTAAAAATTACAGATGTTTTCTCTGAAGAGTTCTTTGAATCAAACTTCTGGCTATATTGGTCAACGATGTTTGCTTTTGAAAAATGGCATTCAGCAATGGAAATGCGTCGTTATATTATGCGTTTCATTCACCATGTTGGGGGTCTACCTGATTTATCTGCTTTAAAATTTACAAAATATAACCAGTACGAATCGTTAGTACTGCCTATGATTAAGTATTTAGAAAGCCATAATGTTGATTTCCAATTTAATACTGTTGTAGAGAATGTTTTAGTTGATAAAGTGGGAGACAAAAAAGTAGCTCATACTTTAGTGTTAAAACAAAATGGTGTGAAAAAGAATATTGAGTTAACAGAAAATGAATTAGTGTTTGTTACAAATGGCAGTATTACGGAGAGTACAACTTATGGTGACAATAATACGCCAGCTCCTATAAGCACTGATTTAGGCGGAAGCTGGTCACTTTGGAAAAACATCGCTTCTCAAGATTCTGAGTTTGGTAGACCGGAAAAATTCTGTGATGATCTTCCAGAAGAAAGTTGGTTTGTTTCAGCAACACTAACTACATTGGATGCTAAAGTTGCTCCATATATTGAAAAGATAAGTAAAAGAGATCCATATGCAGGCAAGGTAGTAACTGGTGGTATCGTAACTGCTACAGATTCTAATTGGATGCTAAGCTATACATTAAACCGACAACCTCATTTTAAAAATCAACCAAAAGATCAATTAGTAGTATGGATTTATGGTTTACTATCTAATAAACCAGGTGATTTTATTAAAAAGAGTATCACTGAATGTTCTGGAAGTGAGATAGCGCAAGAGTGGTTGTATCATATGGGTGTACCTGTAGACGAAATACCGGATTTAGCGCAAAATTCTTGTAATACAATTCCGTGTTACATGCCTTATATAACATCTTACTTCATGCCTAGAGCAATGGGAGATCGTCCTTTAGTTGTCCCTAAAGGATCTACTAACTTAGCCTTCATTGGTAACTTTAGTGAAACAGAAAGAGACACTGTATTCACAACTGAATATTCAGTAAGAACAGCGATGGAAGCTGTTTATCAATTGTTAGATATTGATCGAGGCGTTCCAGAAGTATTTGGATCTACTTATGATATTCGTACTTTGTTAGCTTCAACTGCTCGCTTACTAGATGGTAAAAAGTTAACAGATGTAGATGCGCCGTTTATGTTAAAACAAATAGGTAAATTTGGTATTCATAAAGTAAAAGACACGATCATCTATGATTTACTTAAAGACAGTAAATTGATATAAAAATATATGCTAAAAAAGCTGATTCAATTATGAATCAGCTTTTTTTACATTAAATAGTGAATTTTTTCATTTCATCTCTTAAAGCATCAGCAATAGCATTTAGATCTTTAGCTTTTTCTGAAACGGTCTCGATGCTTTTAAGCTGTTCATTTGCGGAAGCGGAAACTTGTTCTGTTCCAGCAGAGGTTTCTACGGCAGAAGCAGATATGCTTTGTACGGCACTAATGATTTGCTCCTTGCGTTCATCCATCTCATGAGATAAATGTTTCACCTCTTGTGCCACTTCATTCGTTTGATCTAGAGCCGTCTTTATTGTATTAAAGATCTCACTAGTATCCTTTGTAGCTTTTGCATTTTGTTCGACAATGCTAAGGCTCGTATTAATTTCCTGCACAGCACTTTTAGAAATATCCTGAATTGCAGAGATTTTATTCTTAATATCTTCAGTAGCATTAGATGTCTGTTCCGATAACTTTCGAATTTCATCAGCAACAACTGCGAAACCTTTACCTGCTTCACCAACGCGAGCTGACTCTATGGATGCGTTTAGAGCTAATAAATTAGTTTGAGTTGCAATATCTGTGATTGTATTAACGATACTTGATATATCAGATGAAGTTTTATCTACTTCTTGAACGATGTTACTTACCTGTTGTGAAGATTCACGATTCTTCTCTGACCAAATAGAGAGTTGGTTAACAGTTTCTACACCTTCATTACTTAAATGATCAATATCCTCTGTCATGGAAGCAATCTTCTCTGTGTGCTCAATAACACGATCAATATTTCCGGATAGTTGATTTAATTGTTCTGCACTTTTTTCTGTATCATGAGCCTGCTCCTCTGTAGCTTTTGCCATTTCATTAATGGCTGAACTAATTTCATCAGTCGTACGTACCGTATCTTCAGCTATTTGAATAAGAATCTTTGAAGAATCTGATAGCTCGGAGCTAGTTTTATGTATATTGACGGTAACATCCTTTAATGCAGAGCGCATGCCAGAGATGCCTTTTGCCATAAGACCAATTTCATCTTGATGATTTAATAGCTTCTCTAATTTTTGATTTTCGGTAAAGTCTAGGCTAGTAGTTTGATGAATGATATTTTCAAGGTTCTTAATGGAGGTAACAATGCGACCGATAATCCACCACATTAAAGCACCTATTATGATAAAACTCGCTATGCCTGTAATAATCTGATAGCTTAGTACAGAGTTTGTAATAGATTGAATACCGCTTTCAGGCACCCCGATATCAATTACTCCATAAAGCTCGCCATCTTTATAGATAGGCTCCATGATGTCATATGTCCAAATATCTTGAACTTCAGCATACCATCTCGTAAATTGCTTTTTTCCGTGCTTAGCACCATCGATTGTGTATGCATCCTCATAAGTTTTTCCTAATTTCTCTTTATCACTATGCGCCACTGCTTTTACATTGGAATCAATGACGATAGCATAAGTCACATTCTCTTGTTGTGCTTTTAACTCCACAAAATCCTGTAAAGATTGGATGGGGTCATTCTCGGAATTTAATATAGTTTCAGCTTGCTTGGCGATTTCATAGACCTGTTCATTAGCTTTCTCAATTAAAACTTCTTTACTGTTTTTGCCAACAATCCATACACCTAATACGGAATTAATGACAGATGACAATAACAACAAACCTAATGTAAAAAACAATAATCGTCGCTTAATGCTTTTGTTTTTCATATAGTTCCCCCTCTGAGTTTTCGGAACTTTATACCTAAAAAAACTCAAATTTTAAGTATAGTATTATGTAATAAAACAGGAATGTCAATAATAGATTTCGAGACTTGCTACTTAGTTTTTAACAAAGTGAGGTATAAAAGTCCTTTGGATTTTCGACAATTTTATGAAGCTTTGAACAGATCGAAAATACCTATTTTAGAGAGTGAACAGTTAGAATAATAAAATATACATCATGTTGGCCCAAAGCCTCCGGCGGCTGTCGCGGAATCGGACACGGTTACTTTAGGTGAAAAATATTATTTGTCTTCAAAGAGTATTTAAAGAATTGTACTAAAAGAGAAAAGAAGAAGAATAGACTAGAAAAGAATTAGCCAGTGTGGTTTTTGACCACATTGGCTTATTTTCTTTTAGGAAATACATATATGGTTTTTTTAGGAAATGTAGGTAGGGTATAATTTAATTAGCTTCTTTAGAACTTTCATCTTTAGTTTATTTTGATATTCATTCAAACAAAGGGGAGAAAAAAATGAACTTTACCGAATTATTAGGAACCTCTTTTCCAACAGTACAAACTGAACGCATAAAATTAAGAAAGTTGAAGTTGGAGGATGCTCCTGCGTTATTCAATTATTATTCCAATCAAAATGTATATCGTTATCTTGATTGGAACGGACCAGAGACTTTAGAAAGAAGTTATGAAGTAATCCATTTTTGGAACGAAGGCTATGATAAAGGTTGGATTATTCGTTTTGCTATTGCTAACAAAGAAACGGATGAAGTTATTGGCACCATTTTTTTGAGTGAATTTGCAGGCAAACGAGCTGAAATGGGCTATGAATTATCTGAAGAATATTGGCATCGTGGTATTATGTCTGAAGCTGTTAAAGAAGTATTATCAATAGGATTTAATCAGTTAGGTTTAGTCAGAATACAGGCAATTGTCACGGAAGAAAATATAGCATCAAAGAATTTATTGTCGAAATTCAACTTTAAAGAAGAAGGCTGCTTAAGACAGTTTGAATGCCATAGCGTTACAGGAGAATGCAAAGATATGTTGATTTATAGTTTGTTGAATACAGAGTTTTCGAAGAAGAATATATAAGTTATATGGTAGTTTTTAAGAACTAAGGGGGTAGTTATCTTGGAAATATCAATTAATAGCTTAAAAGAACGTGATGCAGAAAAATTATTTCAGTTTGAAACGGATAATAGACTATTTTTTGAACAAATGGTACCTAGTCGTGGAGAAGATTATTATAGGTTTGAAGCGTTTAAAATAAAGCATAGAGAACTTTTAGCTGAACAAGAAGAAGAGAAATCGAAATTCTACTTAATAAGGGATAACTCAGGCAATATTGTTGGAAGAATTAATTTAGTAGATATTGATACAGCGAACAAAATAGCAGAGGTTGGTTATAGAGTAGGTGAAGAATATGGCGGGAAGGGGATAGGGGCAAAAGCCTTAACAAATAATATTGCATCTCAAAAGGTTCTTGAAAAAAACGGTTTTAAACAAGTGTGTATAAGTGGTGATGAGTTCGAAATGAATGGCAAAAAGGAACGGTTTATCGATTACTTGTTGGAACTCTAAAAGCTATACAAATGTTGTTGGCGGAAATTATTAATTTGTTTTTGATGAATAGTAAAAATTTTGTGAGGGGTGGCTGAAAGACAGTGTTTAAACGAATCTTTATACTTTTTTCAATCATTACAGTGATACTTTTGGTGATCATTGCGACAAGTTATATTATTCATCAAAAACAATTATCAAAGGAAGATCAATTATTTACGCCAACAGGGAAAATGGTAGAAGTGAATGGTCATAAGATGCATGTGTACATAGAAGGAGATGGAGAAGATACGCTTGTATTTATGTCTGGAGGAGGCACTAGCTCACCTGTTTTAGATTTTAAATCACTATATTCATTGTTAAGCGATAAATATAAAATTGTTGTCGTTGAAAAGGCAGGCTATGGATTTAGTGACATTTCAGATACTGACCGTGATATGAATATTATATTACAAGAAACAAGAGAAGCTCTATTAAAATCAGGCGTTAAAGGACCGTATATTTTATTTCCTCATTCTATGTCCGGTATTGAAGCATTGTATTGGGCACAGGACTACCCGAATGAAGTAAAGGCAATTATAGGATTGGATATGGCCGTTCCTGCTGCATATAAAGAATATGATATAAATATGCCTCTAGTTCATTTAAGTGCCTTTGCTGCAAATATTGGTTTTACTAGATGGATTTCCGGTCTGTCTGAAAGTGATGCTATAAAATATGGGACTTTAACGGATGAGGAAAAAGAATTGTATAAAGTGATTTTTTACCGCAGAACGGCAACTAAAAATATGGTAAATGAAGTTCAGCGTATTAAAGGAAATGCTGAAAAGGTAGGAGCGGCTGGGATCCCAAATGTTCCTATGCTTTTATTCTCATCAAACGGTCAAGGGACAGGTTGGAATGAAGATGAGTGGAATGAATTTCAAAAGGAGTTCATCAATAAGCATAAAGACGGCACATTAATAAAATTAGATTGCTCACACTATATTCATGATATTGAATTTAAGCGAATAGCGGACGAATCAGAAAAATATATAGAGAGTTTAAATCGTTAAATCTTCAGAGCATGTTTTGAACAATCCTTTCAAAACATGCTCTGCTTTTATGTGATATGGAAACTCCTAGTTTTTAAAATCTAATGTAATCCCAGATAATAAATAAGAAATTGACAATTTAATAAAATCCTCCGGGGATGTATCCATACTATTTTTTCTCCATTCCACAGAAGCACCGTAAATTCCCCAGCTTAGTATGACAGCGGTAGTTTTTAGTGCCGCATCCTCTTTCATATTATGTTGTTTTAATAACATCTTGTAAAATACGATTTCAAGATGCTCCCTAATAATACGGGAAATAGTATCTTCGTATCCTCTATGGCAACGATTAGATAAAGATTTCTGAAAGTTTGTTATGGCTGTAAAAATACGAATAATTGATTCTTCATTAAGATTACTTTTTTCGAAAATACTATTATTTAAATCAACTAATAATACTTCTGATAATACTTTTTCCAATAGATCATATATATCCTGAAAGTGATAATAGAATGTTGCGCGATTAATCATAGCCTCTGTCGTAATATCTTTCACAGTAATATCCTTAAATTCTTTTTGACCTGAAAGTTCAATAAAAGAATCCATAATTAATTTGCGAGTACGAAGAAAACGAGGGTCAGTCTTTGATTGAGTCATTTTTTGTATCCTCCCTACTTTTTAAACAATTTCTTTGATGTGTTGTATATACGACAAATCTAAAGAACTATTGGTACAGATGATCTTCAGTATTTACTAAAATACGATTATAAGCAAATATGCTTATTTAGAAAACGATACATCAAAGTATTCCTATTTAGAAAGATATTAAAATGAAAGTGGTGAATATGATGACGAATAATAATAATTTAATTTGCGATTTAGAAACTGGTGTATGTGGTGTTTTGGGAGATGATGAAATGCAGGTGGTTGATTTCAATCAAAAAAGGAAATCGATTGATTTATATTATGTGACAGATCCAATCTGCTCGCATTGTTGGGCTTTAGAGCCAGTTCTTCGTCGTTTTGTAGAGCAGTATGGTCATTATGTCAATTTCCATACTTTAATGGGTGGTTTGCTAGAAAAATGGAATGGCTTTGCTGATGTATCTAATGGTATATCAAGTCCATCAGATGTGGCTGGACACTGGCGAGAGGTTGGCGATCATAGTCGTATGCCGATTGATGGTACGCTTTGGTTTGAAAATCCCATTCAATCATCTTATCCTCCTTCTAGAGTCTTTAAAGTGATTCAAAAGCAAGGTTGGGATTTAGCAAATGTGTTTTTGCGCCGTGCAAGAGAAGCTGTATTCGTATTTAATCAAAATATTGCAGAGAAATCGGTATTAATTGAAATCGTGAATAATCTTGGACTTAATGGAGAAAAAGTTGTAAAAGAAGCTGAACTTTCGATTGGACAGCAATTATTAAATGAAGATTTTGAGCTAGCTTCAAAACTAGGCGTTAGAGGATTTCCAACGATTATCATGTTGAACGAAGAAAATAAAGTTGTGAAAATTGTCGGTAGCCGAACGTTAGAATCCTATATTGCTGGACTAAAACAAGTTCTTCATTTAGATGAACTACAGCCAAAATCACAACCAACACTTTTTAGTTTACTTGAGAAAGAAAAGCTTCTTTTTTCGAAAGAGATTGAAGTTATGTATGATATTGAGCAAAAGGGCATTCACAAATTTGTGGAGAACGAGCTTTCACCAACTGATTATGATGCGAAAGAAATACTTGGTGAAACTTATTTTGTAAATAAATAAAAAAGTCATTTTTGTATAAAACTAATTGTTATAAAAAATCAATAAGGGAGTTTTAATCATGAAATATTTATTACAGGTTGATTTTACAATGGACGGCCCATTCGGCGAAGAAATGTCTACGGCATTCGTTGATTTAGCAAAAAGTATTAACGAAGAGCCGGGTATGATTTGGAAAATTTGGACTGAGAATGCCGCGGATAAAGAATCTGGCGGGATCTATTTATTTGAAACCAAAACAGATGCTGAAAAATATTTAGCTATGCATTCAGAACGATTAACAAGTTTCGGTATTACCAATATTCGTGGGAAAATCTTCGAAGTGAATGAAGTATTATCAACAATTAATAATGCTCCGATTAAATAGTTTCCTAGCTAATTAAGGTCATCAGTGGCAGCTTTATCAACTAAATAACTCAGAATTGAAAACATGAGATTGTGATTTAACAGTCTCATGTTTTTTTGAGCTCAATAATAATTTATTACTTGCAAAATAAATCCAATATGTATATATTGTATATAGAGTATATACACATTATTTTTATGGGGATTTCAAGAAATACGGACTTATTATATTTGCTGGAATAAGTTCGTTCATTTCGCGAAAGAAACGGATACTCAATAAAATGCCTTACATTATTGTATACGGAGGATGGATGATGGAAAATGTCATTGAATTACAGAATATTCATAAATCTTTTAAAGGATTTCAGGTAAAAGATTTTTCTATTAACGTTAAAAAGGGCTATGTAACTGGATTTATTGGGGGAAATGGTGCAGGTAAATCAACAACGATCAAGTTGATTATGAACTTATTACAACAAGATAGTGGTACTGTTTCATTATTTGGTATGAAATATAAGGGACATGAAAAAGAAATAAAAGAACGTATTGGGTTTGTCTATGATGAAAATGTCTTTTATGAAAATGTTACGTTAAAGGATATGAAAAAGATTATTAAACCGGCCTATAAAAACTGGGATGATAACACTTTTCAATATTATGTTGAAAAATTCGAACTACCATTAAATAAAAATATGAAGACTTATTCGAAGGGAATGAAGATGAAAGCTTCGTTAGCTATTGCTCTAGCTCATCATGCAGAACTAATTATTATGGATGAGCCGACTGCTGGGCTCGATCCGATATTTCGTAGAGAGTTACTAAACATTTTACATGAGTTAATGCAGGATGGGGAAAAAACAATTTTCTTTTCGACACATATTACAACAGATTTAGATCGTATTGCGGATTATATTACCTTTATTCATAAAGGAGAACATATTTTTACGAAAGAGTTTTATAAAATTGAAGAGGAATATGCCATTGTTAAAGGGAAGTTAGATTTATTGGATAAAGAAACGGAACAAGAGTTTATTTCAATCAGAAAAACGAATACAGGCTTTGAAGCATTAACAGCTGATAAAAATCGTGTGGCAAACATATTTGGGGACTCTGTTATTGTGGAAAAACCAACGCTTGAAGATATTATGTATTATACGAAGAAAGGATGGTAACTGTATGTTTAACCTTATATTTAAGGATATTTTAATACAAAAGAAATTGATTCTATTTTACATTGCAACTATCATACTTTATTTAGTGGCAGATATTTCATCCCTAATATTAATAGGGTTTGTTTATAGTGTAGTATTTATAATGAGTGCTTTTTCTTATGATGAAAAAGATAACGCGAACATTCTGCTTAATTCGCTACCGTATACGAGAAAGGAAATTGTCAGTTCAAAATATATAGGTTCACTAATATTTGCAACAATATTTATATTCATCGTTTATGTCGGTAATTTCCTCTTGAATGGAAAAGAAGTGTTGTTTATATGGAAGGAAATGTTGCTTATTTTTGGTCTTGTTATGATCGCTATTTCATTTTTGTTACCAATTGCATATAAATTTAAATCGCAATTTTTTATGATTGCTTCAGGTGCTTTATTTGGTATCTATATGTTAATAATTAATACCTTTATTCCTGATTTTAATAATAAATTAAGAGCGTTAATACAAAAGTTCATGACTTTACAAGAAACGCAAATGTATTTAATAGCTATCTTTACAATTGTTATATTGTATATTGGGTCGTGGCTACTTTCTATTCGTATATATGAGAGAAAAGCATTTTAAAAATTTTTTTGAAAAAGTTCTCAGAAGAAAAACGGCATGAGCCTAGACTCATGCCGTTTTTGTATGCTTAAACGCAAGTTTCCATAGTATAAAATTTGTGATGACAAGCACGAGTAAGTAGATGATTGCACCATAAGAAATATGAGCTACCATGACGTAATGCAGTCCCGCTAGAACACCTAAAGGGAGAAGCAATATAAACGTTTTCCAGCTCTGGGCATCGCCAACTTCATTATAAGGCTTTGTGAAAGGAATCTTGCTTCCCATTCCGAGGTAACAAATGACTGTGTACATGCAGCTTGCTACTAAAACCGCCAGTAAATCAGGGATAATTCTCGTACCATAAATGAAGCAGAAAATGATGCTCAGAACAATATACAATGGAATATACAACTTAATCAAAAAAGCTTTTAAGCTACCTTTTTTTAAGTTTGTATAATCTTTCATTGGAAAGACTTTATAGATCCAAGCTGCTTTATATTTTCCTGAATGCCCGAGCAAAAGCACAGCTGTCGGAATAATTAGCATGCTGAAATAAATATTTAAATAGCCCATGCTAACGGAATAATCAATAGCTTCGTACCTTGAAAAAGAAAACATAAAAATAAATGGAATGACAAAGGAAAACCCTAAAGATGGATATACTTTTAGTTTAAACTCTCGCTCCTGCTTCATCATAAGGGAGGCGAAGCGGTAAAAAGCTCTTTCTTCATTCGTTCTACAAATGATTGTTAACAAAAGCGTCTTAAGTCGATTGTTCTTTTCTTTTTTCGATTTGCTTGTGTTTAATAGTTTTTGTAGATTACGTTCAAAGGTTGGAATTAGCTTTAGGTAAAGCCATATCGAGATGATTGGCATGACGACAGCTAAAATACTAAATATCACCGTAAATAAAGAGATGTCACCGTTTAGCAGTAACTCATAAGGAGCGGCAAACCACATAGGAATGAGAAAAACACTCCACCAATGAAATGTTACGACCATATCGAAATTGACGAATTCAAAGGATCTAATAAGAACTTGATAGCCAATCATCAGCATTAAGGATAAGCCGATTTGTACATAATTGATGATATCTTTCAGCTTTTCTCCATCAAAGAATCTTAAAATAGCAATATATAAAACAGCAGTTAATACGACAATAAAAATATTAATTAAAACTAGTAAGAGCAACGTTAAAATAAAGAATACAATTCCTTGGCTGAATAGGCCAACGACTAGGGAGATGGCAGTAAAAGCAATCGTTAAATACGTCAAGTAGATGAAAATATGCATAAACTTGGCTGCATTGATCGTTCTAGCAGAGATAGGCTTGGTCGAGAGAATGCTTCTGTCCCGTACATCCAAAAGTACGGAAGAAAAATCAGAAATCAATGTTGTCATGATGATAAAAATAATCATGGCATAAGCAATACTCATCTGGGAAAGATAGTTTTGACCAAATCCCATAAAAGGAATTAACATAAGCCCAAATAAAACATAAATCCATAAAGATTTGATGTAGCCGTATTTTTGATCTTCTTTGTTTTTATTTGATGCTTGGTTAAATAGTGTCGGTACTTTGCGCTCATCCATTGTTAGTTTAATATGGAGGATCTTGCGCATGATGTCGTAATCGACGCCCATTTTCACAAAGATAAATTGAATTTTATCAAGCAATTGTAGGATTTTGAAATCTTTCATGATCATACCTCTTGTACAATAGAAACGAATTTCTCGCCAATTTCCTGATGATCATGGAAGCCTGTCAATTGGTTGAAAATTCTTTCGAGAGTTCCTTCAGTATTGTCTGCCTGTAGTTGGGCAAATGTCCCGTCGGCAGCAATTTTCCCATCATTCAACAGGATGATACGACTACTGATTTTTTCGACAACATCCATGATATGAGAGGAATAAAATATTGTTTTACCTTGAGCAGCCAGTTGAGTCAAAATTTCTTTGAAAATCATCACACTATTCGCATCTAACCCATTGATTGGCTCATCTAAAAATAACAAGTCGGGATTATGTATAAGGCTAGCGATAATTAATAGCTTTTGCCGCATCCCTTTTGAATAAGAAGATATTCTGGAATGATACGCTTCTCCAACACCGAACAATTCCATTAAGGATTTTGATTTATCTGCAGCAACCTCTAATTCAAGACCATAAAGCTGCCCGATGAAGGTTAAATACTCATACCCCGTTAAATTATCATAAACGTCTGCTATCTCCGGTACATAGCCAATTCTTCGTTTATAAGCAAGGCTGTCTTTGCCGATATTCTCTCCGAACAGCTTAATTTCTCCACCGTAATCGCCTTCAATTCCTAAAATGATTTTGACAGTCGTACTTTTACCAGCACCGTTCGGGCCGATATAGCCAATGATTTCACCCCGCGAGACGTGCAAGTCGATTCCTTTTAATATTTCCTTGCTACCATACCTTTTCGTCAAATTTGTAATCGTTAAGATTTCTTCCATGTTGCAACTCCTTTCGGTTTTTTCACTGTATCTTATGTTTAGTGTAATTGATTTAGAGAAAATATCCATAATTATAATATTATATTTAGAAATGTATAAATATACCTTTAATGAATTGAGAATGATTCATTTTCAGCATCGTCCAACTTTGTTTTATAATAAAGAGATAGAATATTCGGTTTTTTTGAAAATACGATAGGTGCAAACGGGAGGCGTAAAATGCTAATCAAATCAAATGAACAATTGTTAGGAGTATTAGATAATTTATTACGTGAACCGCAAGGGTTCTGGAATGAATTTTATGATCAAACATTTGAAAAAATCCCCTTTTTTATTAATAAACCTGATGAGAACTTAGTAAGCTATTTAGAAAAAAAGATGATCCGTCCAAATAAAGTTTTAGAGTTAGGTTGTGGTGCAGGTCGAAATGCCATTTACTTAGCAAAGCAAGGTTGCTCAGTTGTTGGTGTTGATGTATCGGATCATGCATTGCAATGGGCGCAAAAAAGGGTTGATGAAGCAGACGTAAATGTGGATTTCATTTGTGCTAATATTTTTGAACTGAATTTACAAGAAGAAAGCTTTGATTTTATTTATGATTCAGGTTGTTTTCACCATATCGCCCCTCATCGTCGTGTGACGTATATTGAATTGATTCGTAAATTATTAAAACCTAATGGTTACTTCGCTTTATGCTCATTTGAGGAACATGGTGCATATGGTGGTTCTGCCATCACAGATGAAGAAGTTTATATTAAACGTAGCTTAGAAGGTGGATTAGGTTATACAGAAAAACAACTAAAAGAAGTGTTTCAATCATTTGAAGAAATTGAAATACGGAACATGATCGCCAAGTCTGATGAAGAACAATTTTTCGGTTTAGAAGGATTTCTAGTAGGTTTATTTAAAAAGGAGGATTAATGAGGAGCGAAGCTGATTGGGAAGATTAAGGTTCAACTTTTCGAATATAAACAGTGACTGGATAATTATTTTTCTGTGATTAACTTAGATTACATTCCCAAGCAGCAAATAAATATGCTGCATTAGAAATTAAATTAGCGTTATTCAAATAAACGTAATTCTAATTAGCCTATAATAGATGCAATTCTTCATTCTGAAGGGTTGCATTTTTTGTGAGCTAGAAACCATACCACTATGAAGGAAAAATACATACACTGTGGACCTTTTAGGGTTAGTTAAAGTTATGTAAAAATAAAGCAAGGGGGTCAAGGAAATGTTTAATGATTTTAAGCTTATCGATGATCGTCCGGTTTATATTCAGTTAAAAAATTATTTGAAAGAAAAGATTATGAAGGGACACTTGTTGGAGCATCAGAAGCTTCCATCAACCCGTGAACTAAGTAAATTATTATTGGTCAGTAGAAATACGGTCTTGAATGCATATGCAGATTTAGAGCAAGAGGGCATTATCTATGCGATAAAAGGAAAAGGAAACTTTGTAGGGAAGGTCGCAACATTGAAAGCACCTTCCATCGAGCTTAAATGGAAGGAAAGGCTTAATAAAGCTACCTTATTAGCTGATGAATTAGATTAAATGAAGCAAGATATTCACTGGGAAAAAGGCATGATTTCCTTTAATAGCGTTGCCCCCGAAGAAAAGCTTTTTGATGTCGAAAATTTTAAAAGAGCCTTTCTGACTCGGATGTCCCTTGAAGGAGATATCGTTTTGAATTATGGATACGCAAAGGGCTATAAACCGTTAATCGAGTACCTTCTTCACTATATGGAAATGAAGGGCGTAGATATTTCCAATAAGGATATTTTGATTACGAATGGCTTCACCGAGGGATTGGATATTTTATTATCTTCCTTAGCGAAAAAATATGGACGTGTTATTTGCGAAAATCCTACTCATCATGCGGCATTAAAGCTTTTTCGCTTACATGGATTTGACATCCACGGAATCGACATGAAGGATGATGGTATCGATATTGAACAAGTTGAGAGAAGCTTGTCGGAAAAGGAATTTGATTTTGCCTACTTAATCCCGTCTTATCATAACCCGACAGGCATTGTTACATCCTCTGAAAAAAGAGCTGGAATTATTAAGCTTTTTTCACAATATCAAATTCCGATTGTAGAGGATGGCTTTAATGAAGAATTACGTTTTTCAGGTTCGCATTTAGCACCGTTAATGACTTTTATCGGTGAGGGCAACAATGTTATTTATATCAGTAGCTTTTCTAAAATTCTTTTTCCTGGCTTACGTGTTGGTTGGATATTAGCAGATAAGGAGCTCATCAATTGTCTGGAAAGTATGAAAAGAGCCCGTACTATTCATACATCGACACTGGATCAGGCTGTACTTTATCAATATTTACAGGATGGCTATTTTGAAAAATACTTAAAAAAGGCTAAGTTCGTATATAAGAAAAAATATGAACTAGCCCGTCAAGCATGCCATCAATACATTCCCTTTAAGAGAATGACAGGAGATGGTGGATTGCATCTCTTTATTGAGCTAGAAAAATGTATGAATGCTCGTATATTATTGGAAAAGTGCTATCAAAGGGGAGTTGTTTATTATCCTGGAGATGTTTTTTACAGCAATGGCGAAGGAAGTAACACATTTCGCTTAGGATTTTCTCGGCTAACAGAAGAGGATATTGTGCGTGGTATTAAGATTATTGGAGATACCTTGAAAAATGAAATGGGGAGTTGAAAATATGAAGGTTGGCGTGATAATGGGGGGCGTTTCCTCTGAAAAGCAGGTCTCGATTATGACAGGGGAAGAAATGATTGCTCATTTAGATAAGAGTAAATATGAAGTTGTACCAATTGAATTACATGATAAAAAAGAGCTTATAGAAAAGGTGAAAAACCTCGATATAGCCCTGCTAGCGCTTCACGGAAAATTTGGAGAAGATGGAACGATTCAAGGTGTGCTAGAAACGTTGGGTGTTCCATATACCGGAAGTGGGATGCTATCTAGCGGTATTTGTATGGATAAAAATATATCGAAAAAAATCCTACGTTATGAAGGAATTGAAACTCCAAATTGGCTTCATCTTTCGAATATTGAGGAGCTTAAGTGGGATGAATTAGACAAAATGGGATATCCGTTAGTAGTAAAGCCTAATTCGGGTGGCTCCAGTGTAGGGGTAAAAATAGTTTATGATAAAGATTCTTTACTCACTTCGGTTGAGGAAGTATTCAATTGGGATGCTGAGATCATTATTGAGAAATATATAAAGGGTGAAGAAATAACATGCTCTATTATAGATGATAAGCTTTTACCGATTATTTCGATTCGCCATACAGCAACATTTTTTGATTACAAGGCGAAATACGAAGATGCTGCAACGATAGAGGAGGTTGTAGAACTTCCGCCAGCCATACATGACCGAGTTGCTAAAGCTGCAAAGGCCAGTTATGACGCATTAAAATGTAGTGTTTATGCCAGAATTGATATGATGCTCAAGGATGGAATTCCATATGTCATGGAGGTAAACACATTGCCAGGAATGACAAAAAACAGCTTACTGCCAAAAAGCGCATCTTCGGCAGGAATGTCTTATACACAACTTTTAGATACGATTATTGAAACTTCCTTACAGGTTAGAGAATAAAGGGTTCAGTGAAGTATGGATGGCTAAAAAACACCTTTAATGTTGATAGGGGATTGAACCCATTTTCAACAAAAGGTGTTTTCTCAGTTGTCTTATTAAGCCTTTGATAATTCAATAAATCCATGTCCAAAGACATCTCGTACATCATGAATGGCAATAAAGGCATCCTTGTCTATTTCTTTGACGATTTTCTTCAGTTTTACAACTTCTTGTTTACTAATGACAATATACAGAATTTCTTTTTGCTCCTTCGTATAATAGCCATGACCTGATAGGACTGTCACGCCTCGATTCATAAAACCATTTACATGACTGGCAATCTCTTCTGGTTTTTTCGAAATGATCGTAACAGCTTTTTTTGGATTCACACCTTCAATAACAAACTCCATCACCTTAGTACCGACATAAAGCATAATAATAGTAAGCATTAATGCCTCTGCCCCAATAATAAAATAAGATGAAAAAGCAACGATTAAATCAAAAAACAATAAACCATAACTAATACTCCAGCCTAAATATTTATTGGTCATTCTAGCTAAGATTGTTGAACCTGCTGTTGTTCCACCAACTCTTATAATTAAGCCTATGCCAACTCCAGCGAACACTCCGCCAAAAATAGTATTCACGATAATTTCATTTGAAGAAATTGACCACGATTCTGTTAAATGTAAAAAGAGTGAATGAAGGGATACTGCAATAATCGTATAAATAGTCGTTTGTCTACTTAAAAATTTATAACCAACTGCTAATAAAGCTGCGTTTAACACAAGGCTCACAATACTAGGCGACCATCCGAACAAATAATAAGCAATGATTGTTACACCTGTTACGCCACCTTCACCTAAATCATTAGGTATAACAAATAAGTTTACAGCTAGTGCAAAAAGCAACGCTCCGACCGTAATCATTAAAAAATCCATACTGAACTTCTTCATATATACACCACCAAACAAATTGATTATTCCTAAATACATACTATATCAAGTTCTAGTCAAATTATATACTTTTTGGAATGTTCATTTTTGATAAATCTATAATTGATAGTATGTCCTTTATCAGGGGAAATATCGAATTGGAGAGATTGTTTACAAGGCTAGTATTAAACATACCTCTCGAAGTGCTTTTCTTCATTTTGGAGAATCTTACTTTCTTTACACTACATTTTCAAAATATAACCTTACAAATGGTGAATTAAGAACTGTGTGGGAATAGTAAAGAAGGAAATGGGGGAATTTTAGAAAGAGTTTAACTACTTTCAGCAAATGTTTTTGTGCCGAGCATAATTGATAAAAGGATGATGATTAATAATGAATACTGACGTAATTACCAAATTAAAAATCCATAAGCCTGCAAGTGAAGTATTTGAAGCTATTGTATCTCCAGATAAAATCGGGGGCTTTTGGTTCTCAAGTAGTTCAGAGAGATGGGAAAAGGGAAAAAAGCTTACTTTAAAATATGATGAGTATAAAGCAGAGGTTGTTATTACTGTGCTTGATATCGAGATAAATAGGACTATTGCGTTTACTTGGGGAGAAGAACAGGGGAACGGAACGAGGGTTACAATTACACTTGCGGGGGAGGATTCAAATACAGTTATTAAAGTAGTTGAATCAGGACTTAAGGAAGAAAACCCGGACGTAATAGCAAAAATGATGGAACAAAAAGAAGGCTGGGTGTATACATTAACTTGCTTAAAGGGCTATTTAGAAAACGGAATAACTACTTTAAGAGCATCGTTAATTCATTAAGAGAATTTTGATGTATAGACCCGTTGAAAACAAGTGGACTCCTTAAAGCTATCAGTAGTTCAAAGTGTTATGTCTAACGATAATGTTAAATGGAGTACATTTCCTTAGCAAGTTGCATAGGATGTTCTTATAATGTGTGAGGGGATTGAGAAAATGTACTACATTCCTTATTACGGAAACATGCCTATGTATAACTATGGAGATCACCTAGTTTATTGGACACCTCCTTATCAGGTAGGGTATGCGAACAGCGCTGAACCTTCTCGTTTTTCCAATGGTGGAAGTATTGAATTTAAAGATTATGGAGCTCAGCCACTTGTCATCGATCTTGAAAATGCGACAAAGCAAAACGATACGTATCGTACGGCTTTGTGGACGGGAGAGAACTTACAGATTACTTTAATGAGTATTAATGTTGGTGATAATATTGGTTTGGAAGTACACCCAAATGTTGAGCAATTTTTATATATTGAACAGGGTGAGGGACTTGCTCAAATGGGCCCTAGTAAAAGCAATTTAAACTACGAAAGAAGGGTACATGAAAATTATGCCATAGTAGTACCTGCTGGAACATGGCATAACCTCACAAATACAGGGAATGTGCCACTAAAGCTTTATTCGATATACGCTCCTCCTAACCATCCGTTTGGTACGGTACATGTTACGAAAGCAGATGCTGAGGCCTCGGAAGCAGGATATGGACATGGCGATGAATAATCAATTTTAGATAGGTAGCTTTTTCCTCGATCATACAAGTATAACTACAAAAGACAACTCCTATTTAAAGAAGTTGTCTTTTTTGTCGTCGTTTAAATGAAATATATATAGAAAATAAGCCGTTCAAAGTTAAAAGAGTAACCATCATTATAGTCAAAAATGCAATATCAGGAGCAAAATATCTAATCGTATGCCAAGGTGTTTCTATACTATAGCTTAATAATGGAATTGAAATCATGGCTAAAACTAAAAGTATGAAACCGAATATACCCACCACGCCTCTTTTATTCACTTTTTTAGCTTTAACCTTTATTAAAAGATACAGAAACATCACAAAAAGTAAACAGATTATAGCAATTGCTATGATTTGTAATGTGGGTTTATATTTAGGTGCGTCAACAGGCTCTTTCCCATTTAAAATATTGATAATCCCTTGTTTTAAGTAAAGAAGGGACTTTTCCTCTAATATATGACTTTTGTTAGTGAGAATCACACCGCCCCAATCGGTTTCTGGTAGATAAAATACTTCTGAGCGTGCGTCAGGATTTGAACCAGAATGCCATATCATTTCTTCTTTAGATTCAGGATAGGAGATTCGTACACCAAGGCCGTAATATCGAGATTTACTAGTTCGAACAAACGGTGATATATATAGGTTCATCGCATTTTTACTTAAAAAATTGTTTTGCTTATGTTGACTAAGAAGTCTAATATACTGCACCATGTCTGTTGCACTTGCCGTTATATATCCATACGGTGCACCTCCATTATCATAGGTGACTGCACTTTTGACAGGGTGACCAAGCCATGATTGATAACCAGATAAGTATCCATTTTCATAGGCCATGCTACTATTAGCGGCTGCATTTTTCATCCCTAATGGAGAAAAAACTTGTTCCTCCATATATTCAGAAAATGTTTGATTAGTCACTTCTTCGATGAGAGCGCCAAGAATAGAAAAGTTAGCATTACTATACTGATGCTTTTCTCCAGGTGCAGCAGTCAGTTTAACATTCGATAAACTTTCTACATTTTCCTTTATAGCACTCAAATCATTAGATTCTTTGTCCGATATAGATAAGCCAGAATAAGTGCTTATCCCACTTGTTTGGGTAAGCAAATGTTTAATCGTTATTTGGGAAGCGGCCTTTTTATCTTTAAGTGTAAACCAGGGCATATACTTTTGAACGGGATCATCTAATTGAATGGTGCCTGCATCAACCAATCTCATGAAGGCTAAGCCAGTTAACGACTTACTAATAGAGCCGGTTACAAATGGAGTTTCAGCAGTTATTTTTTCTTCGGATTCTCCTGTTACGCCCCATGATTTGGAGTAAAAGATATTATTTTTATGAACAATAGCAATAGATGCCCCTGGAATTCGCTGCTCTTCTAAAAAATTTTCAACATAATTATCTATAGTACTTTTCATGTCTTGTTCTGCGGCGGAGATTTGTGAGACTGATAGAAATAGATTAAACGGAATTAATAATAAACATACTAATATAGCTTTATATATGGGGGTTGTTTTCAATGTCGTTTTCACCTATTTCCTTTATAAGTTTTCCCTTCATAATTTCATAGTCATGAACTTTAATCCATGAAGTAAATTTAACAAAAATATAGCCCATCACCAAAGCGTGTGGTTGATTTCCGTTCCGACTGGGCGCTTTCCTGGGGGCGTCCGATGAGCCGTTTCGCTGCGCTCCAGGGTCTCATCTGTGACGCTGATCCCCGAGGAGTCGCCCAGTCTCCACTCCAATCAACTTATATACATGATAAACATTTTAACAAATGTCGTCCCTGTCTTTTGGTGAGTAACCAAAAAAATACACTTCTTTAAAGTATATGATATTTGTTGTGAATACTATTCGAAAAACATAGAATTTAAAAGCAACGTATCATTGTACATTACTTAATCTACCCCCACGTTATAGAAATGAGCCCTATTTTATTCATTGGAGGATGGTATGAATGGAATATAAACTATTCGAAGATGAAATTGAAGATTTAGTGGAGTTATTAACTCAAAACAAGTGGATTTATCATACTGAACAAAATGTGAAAGAGGAATCCGTTCGAAAAGGGTATGCAGAAGGATACTATTACAGCGATCGCGAGACGTATTGGATCATTGATAATGAAGAAAAGGTCGGGATTATTATAATTCATGACATAAGAGATACAATCCCTTTATTCGATATCCGTTTAAGTACACGTTATAGAGGAAAAGGATACGGAGTAAAAACACTCCTTTGGTTACAAGACTATCTGTTTGGAGAAAAAGGTAAGATTCGTATCGAAGGATATACGAGAGTCGATAATATCAGTATGAGAAAATGCTTTACGAAAGCTGGCTTTGTGAAAGAGGGCTATTTAAGAAATGCCTGGGAAAATGCAGACGGGACTATAACTGATAGTATCCTATATGGTGCAATAAAAGATGATTGGATTTTAGGTAGAACAACTCCTATTAAGATGGATGATGTACCTTTTTAAAATAAAGTATAGGTTGAAAAGGATGATATTCTTATCATGTTAATTATAGCTATATTACTATTTTAGGTCAGCTTGTCTATTCGTGAGGAGCTGTTGATTTTTCACGGAGAGTGGCGACTCCTGCGGGATGAGCTTGGGCGGAAAGCGCCAACTCGGAGTGAAAATCAACCTTTGCTTATTGATACGCATTATTCTAGATTTATTCCTTAGCTTTTTTTATATACAAACATGTTGACGTAAATTAAACTATCGTGTTATTATTATCTCGAATTCAAGATAACTTAATTCAAGATAAACGAATTCGAACCTTTTAATCCGTGTAAAAAGTAAAATTTAACGTTTTACAGCATAAGGAGGTAATCATAATGGGTTTTTTAAATAAATTATTTGCTTCAAAAAAAGAGGAGGAAAAAACAATGGCAGAATTAAATATCGGAATTATTATCGGATCAACACGTGAAGGTCGTGTAAGTCCGCAAGTAGCACAATGGGTAAAAGAAATCGCAGATCAACGAGGAGATGCTAATTATACAGTTATTGATATTGCAGATTACAAATTACCTTTACTAGGTGAGCCAGGGCAAGATGCTTCAGGTGCTCAAGCTTGGTCAGAAATTATTGCAAAACAAGATGGATTTGTATTCATCGTACAAGAGTACAATCACTCTATTACAGGTGCTCTAAAAAATGCACTAGATTATTTACGTGAAGAATGGAACAACAAAGCTGCAGGTATTGTTTCTTATGGCTCTGTAGGTGGTGCACGAGCAGCTGAACATTTACGTGGTATTATGGGTGAACTTTTAATTGCAGATGTACGTGTACACCCAGCATTGTCACTATTCACAGACTTTGAAAATGGTACTGATTTTAAACCAAAAGAAGTGCAAACAGATTCTGTTAACCAAATGTTAGATCAATTAATTCCTTGGTCAAAAGCTTTATATACAATTCGTTAACTTCTTTCAGCAGAAGTCTCCCACCTCTATAGGTGGTGAAATGAATGCAAATATAAGCTGTTTTTCAGCGGGTGTCCAAACGCCCGCTGAAAGAAGTTAAAGCCTCCGGCGGATGTCATGGAATCGGAAAGGAGTTCTTTGTGCAAGCACAAAGCCGATTCCAGACGCAATTATGCCAAGGCATAATTGATTTTTGTTCAAAGATTGAGGTAGAACGGTATTGGGTAAAGTATAGGTGAGAAAATACATTTAGTCATGAAGGGGCTTGTTAACATGAAAAAACATACTGCGGGTATTCACCATATCACAGCTATTGTAGGGCATCCACAAGAAAATATTGATTTTTATGCCGGTGTACTAGGCTTGCGTTTAGTTAAACAAACAGTAAACTTCGATGATCCTGGCACATACCATCTTTACTTCGGTAACAAAGGTGGTAAACCTGGTACAATTATTACATTCTTTCCATGGGCAAATGCTTATCAAGGACGTATTGGTGATGGCCAAGTTGGTGTAACTACTTATGTTGTACCAGAAGGAGCACTACCATTTTGGGTTAATCGTCTTGCGAAATTCACTATTCCATTCCAAAAAGCTGAACGCTTTGGTGAACAAGTATTACAATTTGATGATCCACACGGACTTCATATTGAATTAGTGGCACGTGCAGAAGGCGAATTGAATGAATGGACATTTGGTGAAGTAACTCCTGAGGTTGCCATTAAAGGATTTGGCGGTGCAACACTGTATTCAAGTCACCCAGAAGAGACAGCAAAAGTATTAACTGAAGTTATGGGTCTTGAAAAAGTAGCAACAGAAGGCGAGTATACTCGTTACAAATCCAGCGCAGATATTGGCAATACAGTGGATTTAAAAGTTGTTCCTGGTATGCGCGGTCAAATGGGTGTTGGAACAGTTCATCATATTGCCTGGAGAGCACAGGATAATGTGGATCACCTAGAATGGCAAGAGCACGTAATGAATCATGGACAACATGTAACCGAAGTGAAAGATCGTAATTATTTTAATGCGATTTATTTCCGTGAACCCGGTGAGATTTTATTTGAAATTGCGACAGATCCACCAGGATTCGCTCATGATGAGACACCTGAGACAATGGGTAGCCAATTAATGTTACCATCTCAATACGAACAGCATCGTGAACAATTGGAAAGAACATTAATTCCAATCGAAGTGCGTGCACTTGATTAAAGGAGATGGGACGTTTGATTTCAATTGATCCTAAGAAAAATACAGAGCGCGAGAATTATAAGTTATTGATTGGCAGTATTATTCCGAGACCTATTGCCTTTGTTACGACGAAGTCAGAGCAAGGGGTCATCAATGGCGCGCCTTTTAGTTTTTTTAATATCGTGTCTTCCAATCCGCCGATGATTTCTCTAGCTGTTCAAAGACCAAATGGGCGCTTAAAAGATACTGCTCGCCATATTCATCATCAGCAACAATTTGTTGTGCATATTGTAGATGAGGATAATGTTAAGCAGGTGAATGAAACAGCCGCGTCCTTACCTGTGACTGAAAGTGAGATTGATCGAGCGCAATTTACATTAATCGATAGCCAATTGATATCTATACCAGGTATTCAAGAGGCGAAAGTTCGAATGGAATGTCGTTTAGTACAGTCGATCCCTTTAATGAATGGAGACGAACAGACAGGTGATTTGTTTATTGGTGAAGTCGTAAAATTTCATATAGATGAGACCATTTATAATGAAGGAAGAATTGATCCAAGAAAACTAAAAGCAGTTAGCAGACTTGCCGGCTTAAATTACGCAAAAATTGGAGATATATTTGAGATAGAACGTCCTGATTAAAATAAAATGCGAAAATGTTGGTATAACAGCATTTTCGCATTTTTTCGTTCTAAAATTATTTTAAAATACGCTCTATATTCACTAAATCTTCGTTTGTTAATAGGACATCCGTTGCTTTCACATTGTTAGCCACTTGTTTTTTATGTTTCCCGCCTGGGATAACTGCATCAACGCCATCTTGAACTAATAACCAAGCAAGTGCTAAATTTGGTAATGTCGTTTGCTTTTCCTCTGCAATTCCTTTTAATGCTTCTACTTTTACTAATGTTTGTTCAAATAATTCGCCTTGGAATAAAGGGTCTGAAGTTCGCCAGTCACCTTTACCTAGCTTAAAGTCTTTTGTATACTTTCCGCCAAGTAGGCCATATGCAAGTGGACCGTAAGGAATAAATGAAATTTCATTTTTTATACAGTATGGCAATAAATCCTGCTCTCCTGAACGATTTAACATATTGTAAGGAGATTGTAGGACAGAAATATCATTATGCACATTTGCTTCTATAAGCTGTTCTAATGTTACGTTTGAAATGCCTATTGCTCGGATCTTTCCTTCTTCTTTTAAACGTGACAATTCACCAATCGACTCCGCAAGAGGAGTTTCGTTATCCGGGAAGTGTAGGTAGTATAGATCTACGTAATCCATTTGTAGCCGTTTCAAACTATTTTCAAATGCCCCACGTAGATATTGCGGATGATTATCTGTTTTTACTGAACCATCCTCAAACCAATGTCTACCTCCTTTTGTTGCTAAAACGAACTCATCCCTAGAGTGATTTTTTAATACTTCGCCAACAAGTTCTTCTGAACGCCCTTTTCCGTAAATGTCTGCTGTATCAATAAAAGTTATCCCTAAGTCAAGTGCAGCTGAAACTAGTTCCTTCCCATCTTGTTCATTTAAGTTTTCAAATAAGTTATGCCCACCTACAGCATTCGTCCCAAGACCAATTTCGGAAATCTTGATATTTGTTTTTTTCAAAGTATGAAGTTTCATAGTCCTACCTCCTCGTTGTTCTGTAATCAGAATAGAGTAAAAAAGAATATTTAACCAATATGCATCGTTGTCGTTTCATATATAGAAACAAGTGCATTTTAATTGCAAAAATGACCAACTAAAGGTCTTAACATTATGCTAAAAGATAATGAATTTCTTCGGTCAATTGCAGACTTGCATCGCTTAACTTTTTTGCATACGACCGAATGGCAGTCTTCTTAATTTGATTCGTTGAACCGTGGAAAGCAATTGCCCCGATGACTTCTTCATTCACATAAATGGGAACGGCGATACAACATTTACCTTCATTCGTTTCTTCATTATCAACAGCATATCCTTGAGTTTTAATGACCTGTAAATGAGGAATCAAAAGACCATAATCATAGAAGGTTTTTGTTGTAAAGGTGTTAAGTTCAATACTATTTAATAGTTCCTGTTGTTTTTTAGGTGACAGATGAGCTAATACTACTTTTCCTAGAGCGCTTGAATGCATAGGTGTCCGAGTATCAATCGCATGAAAAGCAGGCTGTTCAAAAGGCTCACTAATCACATTTTTTATTACCATCTCGCAATCTTCCAAAATACCAATATAAGTAGTTATTTCTTCTTGGCGGGCTAATTGGTATGGCGCTACGAGAGACGCCCATTGGATATCTTTGTGCCAATATAAGTGCTCATCCCTAAAAATATGAGGATTTAATTGATAATACTTATTATATTTAAGAACATAATTCATTTTTTCTAGCGTATAAAGCATGCGAAAAACAGACGTCTTATTCATTGATAATTCTTCCATAATTTCAGTTAATGTAAGAGAATGCTTCTGACGTAATATATCTAAAATCAAAAGGCCCTTTTTTAATGTTGATACTTCATAGGAATCCATTTTGTCCTCTCCTTGCTTCTAGATAGCTTGTACAATATCATCTTTACTATTGATTTACTAGGTTGGGAAATGACTGCAGTTATCTTAATCCTCCTTTAGATATGCTTACTAGAGGAGAATTTTTGTGCCCATGTTTTTTATTTTATTGAAACGATTTACATATTTACAACATCTAACATATAGAAACACGAAAGGTTGGTGAAAAAATTGAAAGTGAAGTCATTATTGTCAAAGGCGAAAAAGGGGAATGACCAAACGTTTATAGAGCTGTTACAGGAAGAA
This sequence comes from Lysinibacillus sp. NPDC056959, assembly GCF_042674095.1. Classification (NCBI taxonomy): domain Bacteria; kingdom Bacillati; phylum Bacillota; class Bacilli; order Caryophanales; family Bacillaceae; genus Lysinibacillus; species Lysinibacillus sp. NPDC056959. The sequence goes on from NZ_JBHURE010000007.1 coordinate 46,973, forward strand.
AAATTAAAGCTATATAAGATGGCCTATATTTATATGAAAAATGAAAACGATGCATTAGATGTAGTGCAGGAGACAATAACAAGGGCGTATGCCAATATCCATACAGTGAAAGAAGAGCAGTATTTTGCCACTTGGCTAATGAGAATTTTAATTAATACAGCATTAGAGATGCTACGAAAAAATGAAAAGATTGTTCCGTTGCTTGAACAACAGCCGGAGCACGAGCAAAGTTTAACTAACGATGAAAAGCTAGATTTATTGCAAGCCATTGAACAATTAGAGGAAAAATATAAAACCGTTATCTTATTGAGATACTATCGAGATTTGCAAATAAAAGAAATTGCAGATTTATTAGGTTGTCCAGAGGGGACAGTCAAAACAAATGTGCATAGAGGCATTCAGCAGCTAAAAAAAATTTTAAACAAGGAGGGTGAACTTTATGGAGAGCAATATTAAAGAAGCTATAAATAACATTGACGTACCATTAGAGAAACTTGATCAAGCTATTGAAAAAGGAATGCGCTCAGAAATGAAAAAAAGCAAAAAAGGTTGGAGAACTGCAATTGTTTCTGTTGTAGCAAGTGTAGTTTTGATTTTAGGTTCTGGTTTTATCTCTCCTCAAATGGCAAATGTGCTAGCAGATATGCCGCTTATTGGCTTTATGTATAATATCGTAGAACAGGATGAAGGGCTACAAACGGCGCTTTCTGATGACAATAAGGTGAAGTTAAATAAAACGGTAACTAGTAACGGTATAGCCATTACAGTAGAGGAGATCGTATATGATGGCGCACGTTTGAATGTGATTTTTTCAATGCCAAAATATATGGATATCGCACCAGGCTTTTTGTATGTTAATGGGAGAGAACTCAATACAGGTGAAAGTTTACGGGTTTTAGAAGATCAGGATGGATTTCGCGGTTTATGGGAATTTCCTATCGACGAAGAATTACCCGATGAATTTGATTTAACGTTAAAATTTTTACAAGTAGGATCAACAAAAGGGGAATGGGTATTCTCTACACCTATAAAAAAAGTAAAAAATGATAGTCATAAATTAGTAGCTGGTCAATCAGGGAAAGTTAATGGCATCTCATTTGATGTAGAAAGTGTGGAGGCTTCAGCAACATCGACAAAGATAAAGGTGAAATTTGATGCTACCTCGGATAAATTGTTCTCCGAAGAGGCTGGGGTTTTAAATGCTACTATAATGGACCAAAACGGAGCTCCACTGAAAGTATTGCACCAATCAGGAAGTGGGGGTGACAAAAGTACAACTTATACGTACTTAACAGAACCTTTAAATAAAAATATTACTGATATAAAGATAGCTTATTATTTCTCCTCGTTTGATATGGAACGTAAAGATTTAATTGTCCCACTTGCTGATACATTACCGCAACGAATTTCACAAGGTGAGATGGGGGATCTTGTTATCACAGAAGTGACAAATAAGGGTCAGAAAGCTACGCTGTCTTTCTATGTCGATAGTGATTTCCCTTATAATAATAATCTAATATCTCTTGATGTTAAGTCGGAATCGGGTGAAAGCCTAATCATAGAGTATGCTCATGCAATTGGACCAAATAAATTTCTAGTATCCTATCAGACGAATGTGGGAAAACCAATTATTCATATTTTAGAGACACCGTATATGGAAGTTGAGACATCTGCTAACGTCACAATTCCAGTAAAATAGTATTACAAAAGTTTGATATAAAAGAATGTGTCGATCAACCTCATTCTCTAGTAAAAGATAAATTGTTATAATAATCTAATTGTTGACTCGATTTAAAAATATATATAATATACTGATTATTAGTAAAAATGCATAAAAATGATATTTGTTAGCTGTTTATTGGAAATGGAGTGGTTATTATGGCGAATTTTTTTCGAAGGAAGTCAATTGAGCAAGCCAATAAAATAACTGAAGTTGAACGTTTTAAACTAAAGCGTGAATTAGGGTCGTTGCAGTTACTGCTGTATGTACTAGGGGCTACAATAGGAGCTGGAATTTTTGTACTACCAGGAACTACAGCTGCTCTTCATGCAGGCCCAGGTGTCGTTGTTTCTTTTTTAATTGGGGGTCTTGTAACAATTGCAGTTGGATTAGCCTATGTCGAATTCGCTGCGATGGCGCCCGTTGCAGGTAGCGCTTATACCTATTCTTATATAGCGCTAGGAGAAATTATTGCCTGGATGATCGGTTGGGACTTATTACTGGAATTCATCGTTATTTCTAGCACGGTCGCAGTTGGTTGGAGTGGCTACGTCGATTCATTTTTACAATCTGTCGGTATCCACTTACCGGGAGCCTTAACAAAAGATATTGCTCATGGTGGGGTGGTCAATCTACCAGCTGTGGTTGGTTGGCTTATTGTAGCTTGGATTGCTATGAGCGGGATTAAAAATGTTGGTCGATCAAATATGTTATTTACAATGGCAAAAGTCGGCGCGATTGTTTTATTCCTTGCTATCGGGGCTTTTCACGTTAACCCTATAAACTGGACACCATTTACACCGTTTGGCTGGTCAGGTGTAATGGCGGGAGCGGCGTTAGTGTTCTTTGCCTTTACTGGATTTGATGGTGTAACAACTGTTATGGAAGAAGTAAAAAATCCACAAAAAACAATACCAAAAGCTTTAATTGGTGGTCTGAGTGTATTAACGCTTATTTATGCATTAGTTGCGCTAGTATTAACAGGTATCGTACCATTCCCTGAATTGGATGTTCCAAATCCTACAGTGTATGCACTACAATCTGTTGGTATTCAATGGGGAGGTGCTATCATCGCAGTATCGGTTATTTTTGGATTGCTTGCTACGATGATTGCAAATACAACTAGTGCGACGCGCGTGTTGTTTGCAATGAGTCGTGATGGGCTCCTGCCAGAACGTATTGCACAAACAAATAAAAAAACAGGAGTACCTGTATTATCAACTATAATTGTAGTTGGAACAGGTATTCTCTTATCAGGATTTTTATCAATCGGAGAATTAGCAGAATTTGCGAACATCGGAGGTTTAACTGCTTTTGCTTTAACAACAGTTAGTGTCGTTGTTCTTCGTTATACACGACCAGATCAACCGCGTATATTCAAAGTACCTGCGTTATGGCTTGTAGCAACTGTAGGGGTTGGAGGATGTATTGTATTAATATTTAGTCTACCGTTATTTACTATAGTGCGCTTTATGATTTGGTTAGCGATAGGTTTAGTTATTTACATAGGCTATGGATATAAGCATGCTAAAATGGGCTCTGATAATGAAAATCTATAAATGAGATAAACACCTCTTTAGTTCTAAAGAGGTGTTTTTTAAAAACTAAATTTAATGCAGATCTGGCGCACATCCTTGTGAATCACAACATAGTATAAGTTAAACTCCCTTATATGCCCAGGCTTCGATTTCGCAGAAGGCATAGCCAAGAAAGCCATTTATAATTTTTTGCTTTTCTTGTGCCGTATTAATTTCCCCAAACAAATAAAAAGACTATCTTCGTTAAATCTTGAAGTTCCATATATGCACTTTCAAGACTCTTCCGGATATTTCTATGCTAACTCCATTTGAGCTAATGGCTCTTCAGATACAGTCCCATCTTGTCCACATATTTTAGGGACTCGATACTGCAACTTGATGTTCATAAGGAGCAATTGGTTATGAATATCCTTCGAGGTTTATGGAACTTTCACAAAATCCATCTTTTCTATTATTTTCAGTTTAAAATTTTAATAAGAATATCATACTGAAACTAAGGAGCAATACCAAAATCTGTTCTTGATTAATAGGAATGAACGCAATTATGCCAGAGCATAATTGATTCTCTTCATAAAAGTAGTTACATTAGCTATGATGGTGTTCAAAGGGTTATAATAGAATAATAGAATTAAGGCTTATAACGCTGATACAGCTTTCAATAAAGTACAAAAGTATGATCATTAATTTACAATTTGATAAGACATATAATTCTTTTCGCTCCATGGATTTATTTATTTCTTATAAGACTTATAAAGCGGCATGCAAGTAAGTCTTTTTCTAAGTGATGATGGGAATAATAATCCAAAGAAGGGGGCATATACATAAGGATGATACGAAATGTTTTACATCAATTTATTAATTGCTTATGTTCATTTGATAGCGAAACCCAGGCAGTAAAGGCAGCGAAGCCGTTTTGTAGAAGGAGTGAATACATGAGTAATTTCTTTCGAAGCCCCGGATTTAAACGTTTTATAATTCTTGTTGGGATCGCTATTGCACTATATTTGATGCGAAGTATGATCAATCTTATTCTTCTCACGTTCATTATTACGTACTTGATGAATCAACTGACTACGAAGACAACAAAAATGATTAGAAAATACACACCAATGAACGAAAAGGCTGTGACAGTTACCCTTTATCTTTTACTTGTCGCAGGTATTGTTGCAATTATCTACAAGTATTTGCCTGTCGTAACCCAACAAATTACACAGCTCTTTGACCTCATTGCTAGTTTTAGTCTCGATCCAGATGATAACGAGATTGCAAGGTATTTAGCTCCAACCTTTGAGAAGATTGAACTGGGTAAATATTTAGAGCAGGGTGTAGACCTCACGCTAAAAAATCTTACGAATATTGGTAAAGTTATTTTGCACATATTCATCGCACTAATTTTAAGCTTGTTTATTTTACTTGAGAAGAAGCGGATTATAGATTTTACAGCGAAATTTAAAGATAGTAAAATGAGCCATCTATACGATGAACTACATTATTTCTCGAGGATCTTCATTCGTTCATTCGGTAAAGTTATTGAGGCGCAGTTCATTATTGCCGCTGTCAACTGTGTTTTATCTGTTATTGCTTTATACATTATGGGCTTCCCGCATTTAATTGCATTGGGGATTATGCTCTTTATATTAGGATTAGTGCCAGTTGCAGGGGTCATCATGTCCTTGATTCCTCTCACTATAATTGCATATAGTATCGGTGGACCAATGTACATTGTTTATATTTTGGTGATCGTTATGGTACTACATGCTATGGAGGCATACTTCTTAAATCCAAAGCTGATGTCTGCCAAGACAAATCTTCCAATTTTCTATACATTCATCGTCATTCTCTTCTCAGAGCATTTCTTTGGTGTATGGGGATTAATTATTGGTATTCCATTATTCATGTTCCTTCTCGATATTCTGGGCGTTACGTCCTCAGAGGATACGGCAAAAAGTAATGGAAGCACAAGTGGACAAATAAATTGAATAAAGTTTCGTTCAAAAAGGAATCAGTGTGTCTGATTCCTTTTTGTTTTATTAATTGAAAATATATACATATGATAAAATGAACTATGACACAATTTGGGGGGATAGATGTGAGTAATTATGTTAAGTTGCTAGATACGGAAGCAGCCCATGCAAAGCCTAATTTTGATATGGCAATACTTTGCATGGGGTAGATTTCAATATTTGCCTTGAAGTATTTCTTATAAAATTAGCTTTGCTACCTTATTTTATTCATTTCAAAATAAAATTGAGGGGTTGGCATAAATGGCTTATAAGAAGGCTTCAGCTATATTACCGAAAGAGCTTTTAATAGAAATCCAAAAATATGTTCAAGGTGAAACGATTTATATTCCTAAAATAGAAAACACGTATTTAGAGTGGGGTGCTCGTTCAGGCTCAAAGAAATATATTGAGAATAGGAATAAGTCTATAAAAGAAGCGTTTACAAATGGAGCTTCTATTGAACAATTATCTAAGGAATATCATTTAGCTGTAGAAACGATTAAAAAAATTATATATACAAAGTAATTTGTTTAAGCACTAGCACCTGATTTGCTAGTGCTTTTTGTATGTCTTGTACGTTTCTTAATCGAACTAGGCATATTCTTTCCGCTAGAGATCTTGTTCAATATAGTTAAAGGGGGAGGTTAATTTATGATTACAGGGCAAAGTGTATTTTTAAGACCAATTACTGAAGAAGATGTAGATAGTATCTACGAGTGTTTTCAAGATGAAGAGATTATGTATATGACAGGTGCACGTAACATTTTAACGAAGGATCAGATTAGAGAGGCTTTGAGTCGATTTAGCGAAGATTCTACACGCTGTGATTTTGCTATTTGCTTAGTAGAAAATAGCCGAGTTGTTGGTGATTTAGCTATTATGGAAATAGACTTAGACGATAAAAAGGCAATATTTCGCATAGCTTTACATAGGATAGGGGATTGCGGTAAGGGATATGGGGCTGAAGCGGTTCAGCTTGTTCAACAATTTTCGTTCGAGGAGCTTCAGCTTAATCGTTTAGAGTTACAAGTATATTCCCATAATATTCGGGGAATAAAATCGTACGAAAAGGTAGGCTTCAAAAAGGAAGGAACTTTAAGGCAATCCTTATATATGAACGGTAAGTATTCAGATGAAATTATTATGAGTATTTTACGTGATGAATATATGGAATTAAAAAAGAGCTATTAGTCTTGATCCTTGCTTTAGTGGTATCGCGCGCAGCGTTCCCAGGAAAGCGCTCAGTCGGAACAGACATTAACCACACATTATGGTAACTGTGACAGTAAATAGTAAAATGTGATGTGATATAAAAATAAATCTTTGTTAAAGGGGGCGGTCATTATGACGAATAAAACTTTTTTTATCTTTAAATACTGGGGGATAACGCTAACTTAATAAAGATATAAAGCGTTTCCCCTGATTTCGGAAGGGGAAAAATATGAATAAGAATTCAGTGAAGATTGTAAAAGTTAATGCCGAGAATTGGTATGAGTGTTGTCTATTAGAGATATCAAAAGAGCAAAGAAATTATATTGAACCAAACGCTATTTCAATAGTGCAATCAAAGTTTGAGCTAACATTAAAACCATACGTTATTTATTTTGAAGAGAAAGTAGTTGGTTTTTTAATGTTTAATTCTGTTAAAGAAGAGCTTGATGGCTATTGGATTTATCGAATTATGATAGATAAGCATTTTCAAGGTAAGGGTATAGGGAAAGCGGCTACTAAGCTAATGATTTCAAAAATAGCTAAATTACCAAAGGCGCAAAAAGTTATAGTAGGTTACCACCCAGAAAATAAAGGTGCGCATTATTTATATTCAAGTTTAGGATTTAAAGATTATGGTGATCGCTTTGGTAAAGAAATGGCTGTCATCAAATATTTACATGAATAATAAAGAAAAGGGAACAATTCAAGGTCCCTTTTGAATTTGTCCTCATTAAAGTGAAAGAGAAACATTAAAAAGCTAACCCCCTATCGATTGAAAGGGGGTTAACTTCATTTATTGTGCCTTTAAGGAACTTGCTTCTGAAAAAATGGTATGCCTTTTTTTCTTCATAAATATAAAAATTAGCAATGCGGTAATACCTTCTGCGACAGGGAATGTCCACCAAATAGCTTGTGGGCCAAGGAGTTTAGGCAATAGTACGAGAGCAGGGATAAATAATAGAATACTACGAAGTAACATGATGGTTGTTGCAAGACGTATTTTTTCAATTGACTGGAAGAATTCTGCAAATACCATGTTCACTCCAAGGAATACATACCCAATTGCAAAATGTACAAAGCCTTGTGTAGCCATATTGCGAATGTCAAATGTGCTATCACCAAATAATGCAATTAGCTGAGAAGGGAATAACGTAGCAATAATGACAGTCGTTAAACCTATAATAATTGCAGTGGCAATACCTATTTTCAATAATGCTGTTAATCTGTCAATCAACTTCGCACCGTGGTGATAACTAACTAGTGGTTGTAGGGCCATACCGATGCCAAGGAATACTGTTAACAGTACAGTATGAATATAGTTAACCATAGCATAAGCAGTAACGCCGTCTGAGCCTAAATAATGTAAAAATGTAACATTGTATAAAATAACCATTACAGCGACGGAGGCTTCAACGATAAAGCTTGGTAGCCCAATAGCGAATATTTTCTTTAAATCAGATATGCTGAAAAATGTACGGACAAATTTTAATTCGGATTGCTTTCGGAAGAAGTGTAGGCATAGCACCGACATACCGATTATTGTGGAGATTGCTGTAGCTAGGGCACAGCCAGTTACGCCGTAATTGAGTACGAAAATAAAGATGTAGTTTAAAATAATGTTTAACACAGATGTAGTGACTAAGCCCATCATCGCAAGCTTTGGATTGCCATCATTTCGAATAAAAATACTTAGTAAGTTTTCAATTGTATAGAACACACCGAAAATCAAAATAACATGTAGATACTCTTGAACATAAGGGAAAGTAGCGTCACTTGCCCCGAATATATAGGAGATTTCCTTTAAATTTAATAAAAGGATTAGAATCAGTGTCATGACGACAACGATCATTGTTGTAAATGCTAATGTAAAGAGCTGATGCGCTCGTTTTTTATTACCCTCACCGAGGGAAATTGAAAATAGTGTTGCTCCACCCATACCAATCCAAAGGGAAATGGATAGTAAAATCGAGAAAATTGGTACGGCGATATTTACTCCTGCTAAAGCGGCTGGTCCCACTCCGTGACTAACGAAAATACCATCCACTAAAATATTGACTGACATCAGCAACATACCAATCATAGCCGGGAATAAATATGATAAAAACAAGGGCCTAAGTGGCCTTGTTTCAATTGGATTAATGGTAGTCATCAGCATGTACCTCCTTTACCATCACCTTTTTTCCTTTAGTATCTAGCTCACCGTTAAAGACGAAGCCAAACTTTTTATATAACTGAATAGCTACTGTATTGTTGTCATAAACGCTTAAATATATATTTTGACAGCTGTATTTAGCTACTAAATATTGAATAAGCTGCTGTATAAAGTATTTTCCCAATCCTTTGTGTTGGTAGCGCTCATCAATGAAATAGCGATCTAACCAAACCCGTTGTGAATTGTCCTTTTCTGGGAACACGCCATACATAGCGAAGCCGACTGCATTATTTTCCTTATATAATCCTACGGGGATAAAGCGTTTATCTGTTTTTGCCTCCGCTAAGCATTGTTGTGTACTTTCAATAAAATCTTGCTGATTATCAGCAATGCGTAATGCTAATACTTCCTCTTTGTTTAAAGCTGTAATGTCACGAATTTCCGTGAACATAATGTCAAAACCTTTCTATTTTTAATTTCTTTCAGCAGATGTCACGGAAATCGGAAAGGGATCCTTATGCAATCACAAACCGACTCCGGACTCAATTATGCAGTGGCATAATTAATTGTGAATAGCTACAATCTAATGTATATAGTTACTATATAGTCAAGGAGGGAAACTTAAAAATGTTTAATAAAAATGTAAAATATTTTACAACTGGTGAGTTTGCTAAAATTTGTAAGGTCAATAAACAAACGTTAATTTACTACGACCAAATTGGCTTATTATCACCAATTATGAAAGATGGTAAAGACTACCGTTATTATTCTGTTGCGCAATATGAATTTTTTAGTGTGATCGAGCTATTAAAGGCGGTCGGCATGTCTTTAAAAGATATTCAAAAATATATGGCAGAAAAATCACCTGAAAATTTTTTAGACTTAATGTATCAGCAAAAGGAAATTGTAGCGAAAAAACGCCGGGAGCTGGAGATGATTGAAAGCATTATTGATGTCAAAATCGATTTAACAAAAGAAGCCTTACACCTTGATTTTGATAGCATTACGATTGAACATCTGCCAGAGGCAACGTTGTATTTAAGCAAAAATATCGAGGACTCGACGGAAGAACAGTTTACGAAGGCTGTTTCAGACTTTATTGATGAACTAGATCGCTCGCAATTAGACACAGGCTATCCCATTGGAGGGATTACAAGAAGAGAGCAAATATTAGCCGGAAATTATGATAACTATAGTTACTTGTATATAGAGCAACCGAATCCACGAGAAGGCCATCCTTATTTCGAAGCGATTGAAGGGGATTTTATTGTTGGATACCATGTAGGGACGTCCACTACATTGGGTGAATCATATGAGCGATTATTTAAGGTCATGCGAGAAAGGGGCTTTGAACTAGGGAAATACGTATATGAGGAATATATTTATGACGCCGTTATTAAAAATCGTGAAGAGGATTATGTAACGAAAATTATGATAGAAATTAAAAAGGGTTGTTGATCAGTAGTATGCACTCTAGGTACAAAAAATAGTTGGTGAATAAAAGGGGAAAGAAGAATGAACTATTTCACAATATTTGCATCTAAGAACAACATTGATGATATTGAGTTTAAAATTTCAGATGTTTTTGCAAAAGGTTTTGCTATTGGTAAAAATGAAAACGAGTATTTTTTAAAGTCCAAGGCGCTGTTTAAAAAACATAAATTAATCATTAGAGTCATGTCTGAAGATACGAATCCAGACTACTTCGTTAATAATATTCCTGGGATGATGGGGTATTACAATAACATTCCTTTTGAAGATGATCCGTTAAAAGAATTAGTGTTGACTCAAATATCCGTTTTAAATACAGTGATTGCGATCGAATCAGAAAAAGAAATAAATGAAGACCAGTTGCTGTTATTTACGGACTTGCTATCAAAAATAGGGGGGATTGGCTTTTTACCGAATGGCACTTTGTTAGACGATGAAGGGGCCGTTATTGTTTATCCTGAAGGGCAATCAGGACCGTCCAATTTCAGACCTCAAGCGTGTACACACAAAGTAATGGGACAAGAGGTGTCATCAGAAGAAGGGGAGCAAAGAAAAAATAACACGATAGCTTATCTAAAGGAAAGAGCTATTCCATATACAGCTTCACTCCCTCAGCTCCCACCAATTGAGAATTGTCAGTTTAAAACCCAAGAAGACATTGCTAGAAGAGCTGTAGCTCTGTTAATTGTTATTCAATTTACTTGTGATGTGGCACAATGCGGAAATGTGGAAGAATCGCGGGACTTTTTCGTTAATATGTTACGCACATATAAAGTGGAAAACTATCTAACTGAAAATGAAAGAGACTTTTTACAAGCTTCAGAGCCAGATGTGCAAGAAGCCATTAATATTTCGTGGCAATACGAGGCTTATTGGACGCTTATTTGGGCACTTGGCTTTGTTGAAGAGCTTGATTTTCCTGATGAAGTATGCGATTGCGAGTATGCCATTCAAGTTGTTTCTAACTGTGAAACATTTGAACAATTTTATCTTCAAGCTGTCATGCGTAGTCAGGAAGAGATTTTGGATGAAGCCGACAAAATCTACAGATATCATTGGGCTTGCGTAGATAGTCGTATACAAGAACGACCAGCTCCTGTGGGGATGAATGAAAGTATCGTTATGGAAAGACGTAGGGGCTTGTTCTGGATGATAGGGCATCGTAATGAAGAATGGGATTCTATTTCGATGGATACTTAAATTTAAAAGAAAAATAGCAAACTAGAAGTAGAAACTAGTTTGCTATTTTAATAATATTATTTAATCCTGTATTAATGTGCAGTAATTTACTTTACCGAAAGTGAAGCGTCAGGTGCAAACCTCACCTCAAAAGTAAGAAAGGACTGCCCGTAAAAACTCGAATGGTAAAGACTAATAATCAGTGGGGATGAAGAGACCCCCACTGATTAAAGTTTTACTTTATATAATTCGGCTTACTTACTTTATCAATCAGAAGAATCTAAAGCTACGCGTTCTTCTATCGCCGGAACTGCTGCGGATGCATTTGAACCTCCGTTGAACGCTACAAAGCTTGTTAGTGCGATACTTAATGATAATAAGACCTTACGTTTCTTACCTTTTGTCACTCTCTATCAGTCCTTCGTTATATGTTAAGACCAATTATAGATAGTGAAGTTTAAAGTAAAAGGGGAGTTTATTTAAATTTGGTCAAATGTCATTGTTTTGGATTATTTAAGCGGAGGAAGGTAAAAAAACATCTCCAAAGTGTAAGTACACTGTAGAGATGTAATTTTATTTATAGTGATACGTGCTAGCTCTAGGATGATTCCGTTGTATTTGATTGAACCATGCACGATCCTTTTCCTCTTGTTTTAATGTACTAACAATGGTTGATGAGCAGCTAACACAGATTTTTGCCTGAGTAATTTGTCCACAGCGTTCACAAGGTGCACCTAAATTAGGGAAAATCGATTTTTTTAACTTTCCGGCTTTTACCCATTTATGGAGTAGGTCTGATGAAACCCCAGTTAATGCAACTACCTCATCGTTCGTTAAATAGCGATTATTTTTTCTTAGTAAAAAATGATGTAATTCTGAAAAAATATCTTCTTCTCTCACATCAATCCTTTTGGTGAATAGCAGCATATTTATTACTCTCCCTGTTTATATTAATTGATGACTTCTCCTATATTGTCATTTACGTTGTTAGGTTGATCGTCATATTTATAGTTTTCCCAACGATTTCGTGCTAGTTTTCGATATTTATTGGAAACATGTCGATCTGCAATTAATCGAGAGAATCCTTTTTTCGCCTCAGCAATATCTCCAAGTCGAAGGCTTAATTCTGCATGTAAATATTGAATTCTCTCTCCGCCCTCTTGATTGGATGCAAAAGATTTACTGTAAAAGTCTCTTGCAGCAAAGAGGTAGCGCATTTCCGATTCATGATCATTTTTTAAGCGATATAGCCATGCTATTTTTAGTGCGAAATTGGCCATAAGAAGTGACTCTTCCATTGATGCTCTTGATACAAGATAGGCTAATTTAAGGCTTACAATGGCATCATCAATCGTACGGTCTTTGCAAATATCCATTGGTTTTTGTAGCTCTTTAATGTAAAGCTCATCTATAAGAAGCATGAAAGGTCCATACGTTCTTGTCATTGATTTGTGGTAAGCGTAGCCACAATGCGGACAAACGGCAACCTCATATAATAACGGGTTTAAACCCTCATAAACTGGCATGAAGTCTGTTTGTTCTTCGATAATTTTATATCGATTAGGGCGTACTTTATATGTAGTAAAATGCTTTTTACAAAACTTACAATCCACACTACTTTCATAGTAGTAAATGTTAAATGCCATCAGAATCAACTCCTTTCCACTCAAATAATAATTTCATCTCACTACCCTCACCTCTGACGGTAGTGAGATGAATGTGGATATATTTCTTTTGTTCTATTTATATGAAGGACAATGTCGTTCAATATATTTAATTTAGTTTCTCTTATATTAACAATTCTATGTTCTTTGGTATACTCCTTTAGAATTATTAAAATAAAAATGTTCATTACTTTCTTAGTTTTTTGAAATTTAGGTATGTACCCGTAATAGTGTTTATCGGTGTAGTTAAAGCAAGTTATACATTCTTTTAAGTTTGTCAAAATACGTACATATATTTAATTAAAAAAGTTATTGCGTATGTAATATTACCTATAATTAATTTCGGTATAAAGATGTTTCTTAATGTAAAATTAAAATTGTATTAGTTGGAAAAATATAGAGTTGGATGTTGGCCAATAAGAGGAGTCATACAACGCTTGCCTGTAGTGAAAATTAGCCATTTAATTATAGATTTATCATCAATGCACCTGGTGAAAATATACAAAATGAAAAGGAGAGAACAATGGATTATAAAATTGTATTTTTTGACGTAGATGGAACGCTTGTTAATTATGAAGATGGTCGTATGCAAGAAAGTACAAGGAACGCTATTCAACAATTAAAGGATAAAGGAATTCATATTGTAGCTGCTACAGGAAGACCTTTATCAATGTGCCAGGATTTAAGAAATGTAGGAATAGAGACGTTTATTACAGCTAATGGTGCATATGTTAAGCACCAAGATCAAGTCATACATAAAATACCGGTCGCCAAAGAAGTGGTCCAAGTAGTGAAGGCTTTTGCTGATGAAAATAAACAAAGTCTATCGTTTTTCACAGAAACATTATCAATGAATAACGTCCAAGAAAAAAAGACATTAAAAGCTATGAAAGAAACATTATCTTTGCGGGAGTTTCCCGTTATCAATGAAGATATTGTAACGCAAGAAGTGTATTTAATGTGTTTATATGTTGATGAGGATATTGAGAAAAAGTATACCTCTACATTTCCTCATTTATTATTTAAAAGGTGGCATCCTTACATTACAAATATTTTGCAACAGGATATTTCTAAGTCTATTGCTGTTCAAGCTGTACTAGAATATTTCGACTTGAGTACAGAAGAAGCACTTGCTTTTGGGGATGGAGATAATGATATCGACATGCTAGAGAAGGTCGGCTTTGGTATTGCAATGGGTAATGGTAGTGAAGCATTAAAAAATGTCGCTAATTTTGTAACAAAGAAATCAACAGAAGATGGTATTGATTATGCTCTTCGTGAGCTAAAAATCATTTAATGGAAAAAATCGTATTAAGTTCATAGCTCTCATGTTGATCGTGTTTCTAAAAAGGAAAAAAATCTAAATAAATGATTAAGAAAGGTCTGGTTCAATATGTATTGAATCAGACCTGTTGCTATATTAAGGCAATATAGCAAATGAGCGGACAGGGAATCCAGATGCTTTTTCAGGCTTTGCCACAATATTGAATATAACGGCGCCTTTTGGAGGTAGCTTATCCAAATTTGTCATAAGCTCAATTTGATAAGTATCTTGCTCAAGCACAAAATATTCGCCATCTAACTTACCGTTTTTACGAAAATCTGTTGCTGAATCCGTATCAAAAGTTTCGTGGCCAATCGCACTTACTTTTCGTTTGTTGAATAAAAATTGCAACGCTTCTAATCCCCAGCCAGGAATATGATTATTGCCATCAGCATCTTTGTTGCTGAAAGCCTCTTTATCTGGCCAACGTTTACTCCAATCGGTGCGTAGCGCAACGAAGGTACCTTCTTCAATTTCTCCATATTCAGCTTCAAAGTTAATAATATCTTGAACGCTTAACGTGTAGTCGTTGTTAATTTCAGCTTCCTTCGATTTATCAATAACGATGAGTGGGAGTACTAGTTCTTTTAGCTCCAATTCCTCTAAATAGCGTGTTTCTCTCACGAAATGGATTGGTGGGTCGATATGTGTTCCGTATTGCCCAGGGAAAGTGAATTGTTGTGCAAAGAAGCCATCATCATGCGAAAATAATGTTTCAAATTTTGCATCATCAAACATAAAGAAATGAGGAGAGTTTGGACCGAATGTATGTGTTAAATCAACCCATTCTTTTGATTTTAATAGTTGTATTGCTTGTAAAAGTTCGTTTGTCATTATAGTTCCCTGCTTTCTGTTAATTATTTTGAATGCAACAATAAAAAAGAGCCCTCCTTGTAGAAGAGGACTCTTGTGCAGAAGCAAATGCAGTAAGTCTTCTCATCTTCAAGGCTAAATTTTGCCATTTGGAATTAGCACCATACCTATAGGCTGGTTGCTGAGACTTCATAGGGCCAATCCCTCCGTCTCTCTTGATAAGAAAATAAAATATAAGAATTTTCGGAAATAAAATTTATGAATACTTTAGCATATTTATATATAGTTTACAAGTTCAGTAGGGATACGTGGTTATAATTCATAAAGAAGATGCTAAAGGCAAAAAAAAGAGGCCCTCTTCAAAGGACCAACTTTTCACCAACCCAAAATTAGTGTTAGCTTACAACAGCCGCTATCAGTAAATAGTATACGAAATCCATCTGGTGTATAGGTAGTATCGAATTTTACCGTAATGCCTGTTGACGCAATTAACTTTTCAACTTCTGTTTTATTTGATTGTTGTGCTGCGTTCATAAGATCATGTGCAAATTGCTCTGATTCATCAATTTTATCCGTAAGTAATTGTGCTTGCTGCATAATAACTTTGATTCGTTTCGCAGAAGTCTTTAATTTTACTGTATTGATGGATGGAAATGGACCTCTATTCGTTGGGTCAGGCATTGCTAGATGTTTAGAAGGTAGTTGAGTAGTTGGTTGATTTGCCATTACCCATGCCGGATAATAATTAGGATAGACAAAATACGGATAAGGATTGTAATACACTAAATTCCTCCTATCCTATAGTTGATACATTATCTTATGTACAACAGAGACTTTAGGTGTTAATGGCCGTGCTTTGAAAAGCTTGAGCGAAAAGGACCTCAGTTCAACGGCTTAAATCCCGATCAATTTATTCTTCTTCAAAAGGAGTTATTAAAATGGATATTCGTGCATACATAAAAAATGGTTTTGAAATTTACTATGAACGTTATAATCAGGTGTCTGAAGATGGATTTTGTAGATGGATGTGCCCGGATGTACCTGAAGAAATGAAGGTAGTTGATATCGATGCAGAGTGGTCTGTGTGGAGAATGATTCCTTCCACCGTAACGGAGGGAGATATTCAAACGTTAGAAAAAGAGTTCGGACTTAATTTTCCCGAATGGTATAAAGCTTTTATTTCAACGTATCATCATTATTTTGGTGTAATACCTGACCAAAGTATTGAGGATCCTTTAAATAATGTAAGAGATATGTTTAATCCATCATTATGCAGTTTAGGATATCTTCCATTTTCGTGGGATACAGAGTATGGAAAAATAATTTGTATTGATTTAAATAATAATGCTGATGAAGAAAGTTGTGCCATATATGAAATTGAACATGAAATTTTATTTGAAGATGATGCCGATATTCTATTGTCATTAGACTATCTGTATCCAAATTTTAAGGCATATTTTGATGATACTTTCCTTGAATCTAATAAATAGCAAAAAGGAAGGGGCATTTTAGAAAGCACCTTCCTCACATTTTTTATTTATAAGAAACGTACCTATTGTTTGTTTCTATCGAAGATTAACCATAGGAACGTAGTAGCTGCAGCAATCATCACCATGCCGAATCCGTATATAGGAGTATGCGCTAATGATTGTTGGCGAACGATAATTCCTCCAATGTATGATCCTAGGAAAATACCAATGTTAAAGGCCGAAATATTTAATGCTGAAGCCATTGAGATAGCTGATGGTATATATTTTTCAGAAATCTGAACGGCATAAAGCTGTAATCCCGGTACATTCATAAACATAAATAGTCCCATAATTAAGACCATTATTAATCCACCGATGGATGATTCTAAAAAGAAGTTGATGCCGAGTAGAGATAATGCTAAGCCGATAAGGATAATAAAGATAGAACGTAAAGGGTTATTATTCGCAAAATGACCACCTAATGTATTACCGATGGCAACGCAAATACCGTATACAACTAAAATCACGACTATTGCTTTAGGTGAGTAGCCCATATACTGCTCTAAAATTGGTGAAATATACGTATATACTACGAATGCGCCACCATATCCGATGGCAGTAATAAAGAGAATTAATAACATTCGTATATTCCCTAATACTTTTCCGATATCGCGAATTGATATTGGATTGCTTTTCGATAACTGACTAGGAACAAGTATGGCATTACTAATTAATCCGATAATACCTATGATCACAATGAAAATGAACGACATTCGCCAATCAGTTACTTGTCCAATAAAAGTTCCTAGTGGGACACCAGTCACAGTTGCTAATGTTAGCCCTGTGAACATAAAAGCTATTGCGCTTGCTCGTTTATTAGGCGCAACAACATCTGCAGCGATAACAGAGGCA
This sequence comes from Lysinibacillus sp. NPDC056959, assembly GCF_042674095.1. Taxonomy (NCBI): domain Bacteria; kingdom Bacillati; phylum Bacillota; class Bacilli; order Caryophanales; family Bacillaceae; genus Lysinibacillus; species Lysinibacillus sp. NPDC056959. The sequence goes on from NZ_JBHURE010000007.1 coordinate 64,450, forward strand.
ATAGACATAAACACACCATGTGCTAATGCTGAAATAACACGCCCAGTTAGTAGTAATGAGAATGAGGGTGCTATTGCTGCAAGTAAATTACCGATAATAAACAACACCATAACAAGCAGTAATACATTTTTGCGACTTATGCGCGATGTTAATGCTGTTAAAAGCGGTGCACCAATAGTTACTCCTAGTGCATATATAGATACGGTTAAACCCGCAGTACTTAATGATATATCAAAATCTTCTGTAATTAACGGAAGTAGTCCAACGCTTATAAATTCTGTAGAGCCGATACCAAATGCACTAATCGCAAGTGCGAGTAATGTTAGTTTGGCATTCGGCACTTTTGTATCTTTCATTCTATTAATATCTCCTTTGATTTTTTTTATAGTATATAGTAATATTCATACATATCGTAAAGTTATATAGGGTACTTTTAGTTACTTTTGAATATTACAGGGGGTTCACAATGAAAAAAGTTTTTAATATTGGTGTTGAAGCCACTCTTGAAGTAATTGGGGGTAAATGGAAACCTGTTATTCTTTGTCATCTTAACCACCATGGTAAGATTCGTACGAATGAATTTCGCCGATTGATTCCAGGCATTTCGCAAAAAATGCTAACAACCCAATTGCGTGAATTAGAGCAGTCTGGCTTAATTAATCGCGAGGTTTTCAATCAAGTACCGCCAAAAGTTGAATATTCGCTAACACCTTATGGCCAAGAGATGGACCCTGTGCTGAACATGCTTTGCACTTGGGGTGAAAAACATATCGAAATGATGCAAGATCAAGGTGAAGATGTACTAATAATGCAACGTGATGAAGATATCGCAATACAACATACATCTTAAATAGATTGGAAAGAGACTGTCTAAGAGAAGAAAATAAGACAGTCTCTTTCACATTTACATAGCTATCGTTTACATGACAAAATCAAATTCATCTGGATTTGGTCCAACACGTTGATCTAGATTCATGGCGTTAATGATTGCCATCTCTTCATCAGTTAGTGTGAAATCAAAAATATCAGCGTTTTGAATCATGCGTTCTTTACGCACAGATTTTGGAATTGTGACGATACCATTTTGAATATCCCAGCGTAAGATAACTTGAGGATTTGATTTCCCGTATTTTTCAGCTATTTTAGAAATAGTTTCATTTTCAAGAAGTCCACCTTGCATTAATGGTGCCCAAGCTTCCATTTGGATATTGTGCTCTTCACAGAATGAACGTACCTCAGTTTGTTGTAATCGTGGATGAAGTTCCACTTGGTTAATAACTGGTTTGATACGAGCGATTTTAAGAAGATCTTGTAAGTGTGATACTTGGAAGTTACATACCCCAATAGCTTTAATTTTCCCTTGCTCGTATAAATCTTCAAGTGCTCTCCAAGATTCTGCAAATTTATTTTTACCTGGCCAATGAATAAGATAATGGTCTAAATAATCTAGCCCTAATTTTTTTAAGCTGTCTTCGTATGCTGCGATTGTCTCTTCGTAGCTTAAGCCATCGTTCCATACTTTAGATGTAATAAATAAATCTTCGCGTTTTAAACCAGTAGTTGCTAGTGCTTGACGAATACCTTCACCAACACCTGCTTCATTACCATATATAGCAGCAGTATCGATACTACGGTATCCAACCTCGATTGCATTTTTTACCATTTCCGCTGTAACATCATTCGGTACTAGGAATACGCCTAGACCCATACCAGGCATTTGTAAGCCGTTATTTAATGTAATTTTATCTTGTAAATGATTAATCATTTTTCTGTCCTCCAATTTTCGTTTGTGCTTCGTTGCTTTCTCATTATGCTTCCATACCATTGCAAAAAAAAGTACGCACTTTTTAGTTTCATAGAAACGTAGAGGTTACTTTTGTGAGATATCAATGGTTCACAGAGAGAAATTTTTATTATTTTTGTAGTTCGGTCTTCTACGTAGATTACAATTAGTGGTAGAAAAGTAAATCTTATAGGGTGGTGAATGAGGAGTGGTAATGACGAAAAACTTAGCAGATCACTTTGAAATGACGGAAATCAAGATGTTTGAGTCGAGGCTGAATGCAATTAAGGAAATTCAGAACAATGCTATGGGAGTTGAGATTGGTCAATTTGATGGTGCCTATGCTTTCTCCATAAAAAATATCCCTGGTCCCTCTTACAATGTTGTAAAGGGTGATGGCTTGGGCTCGGAGAATACGATAGATAAAATCCTTAGTTTTTATAGAACAAGAGAAATACAAGCTCGTTTTGATTTAGCCCCTCAATATGTAAATGCTACTTCGCTACAAAAATTACATAATGCTGGTCTTTTTCAGAGTGATTTTCATGCAACATTATACTGTGAGCTAAATGAAGAGACGGTAAGGAAAATAAAGAATTCGTGCATTAAAATAAGACAAATCAATGAAGACGAATTTGATCGTTACGGAAATATCTATGTTGAAGGTTTTGGTATGCCAGCATTTTTAGCTGAAAGTGTTGCGACAAATAATCAAGTGTTGCATGACAAACCCGGTTGGTCATTTTATATCGCTTCTCTTCAAAACGAGGATGTTGGTGTTGCTTCTTTATATGTACATAATGGGACGGCCGTTTTAGCGGCCTCTGCTGTGAAACCAATTGCTCGTAATCAAGGAATTCACCAAGCGTTAATACAGTTTCGTATCAACGAATCCCTCGAACAAAATTGTAGTGTAATAATAGGGCATGCCAAATTTGCATCCATTAGCCAAAACAATATGGAACGTTGTGGATTGAAAATGGCTTATACAAAGAGTATATGGACAGAAGCAACATGAGGATTGTCAAGAAGCTAGAAGGGGATTCAATGCTTAAGATAGAATAAGTAATTGAATCTTTTATAAAGGAGAGAGTGGGATGAATCGTTTAAATTTAATCACATTGGGTGTAAAAAATATGGTCGAGTCTCTTAGATTTTATAGAGAGGGTCTAGGGTTTGAAGTGATTGTTTATGGTGAAGAAACAAATCCGGATGTTATTTTCTTTAATAATGGAGGGACAAAAATCTCGCTGTTTCCGATTGAGCGTTTAGTAAAAGATATTAACGAAGCAAATCCACCGGCGATTGGCAATGGCTTTAATGGGATTACGCTTGCTTATAATGGAAAGTCAAAAGAAGAAGTTGATCAAGTATTTGATTTAGCTAAAAAGGCAGGGGCGGAAATCGTCAAGGAGCCAGAAACTGTATTTTGGGGTGGCTATAGTGGCTATTTCCAAGACCCAAACGGCTACTATTGGGAAGTTGCTTACGGAGACATGTGGCAGTTTGATGATCGTGATATGTTGATTATTACTGAATAAAAGAAGAAAGACGTATTTGGAGGGAATCCAAATACGTCTTTTTATAGTTAGCCTGTTTTATCACCCAACTTTTTAATTTTATCGACATATCCCTAGCCTTAGATGTGATTTATTAAACGAATCTCTCACTTTACAGACAATGATTGAGTACAAATCTATGAAATCGTATAATACAAATATGCTTTTAATAACATTTATTTCAAATATATAGAGTAGATTGGGAGGTTTACCATTTTGTATAATATATTGTACGTAGAAGACGAAAAAGAGATTGGTCAATGGGTGACAAAGGATTTAACGGAAAGAGGCTATGAGGTTACATGGCTTGAATCTGGAGAAGAGGTCGATCAGCACATAGCTTGTAAAGATATCGCTATATTGGATGTGATGCTACCAGGCTTAGATGGCTTTTCAATTGGCAAAAGAATTAAGCGGGAAAATAAAGAAATCCCGATTTTAATGCTGTCAGCACGAACTGCTGTTGAGGATAAAATAGAGGGCCTTAACTTCGCAGACGATTATTTAACGAAGCCATTTCACCCAGATGAACTTATAGCCCGTGTAGAGGTTTTACTAAGAAGATATCAAAAAAATGATGATGTATTAGATCTTCAGCATTTAAAAATTTATACGAAAGATATGCGGATTATCAACAAGGAAACTAATGAAGAAATTCAATTAACGGGTAAGCAATTCTATTTATTACAGTATTTTATTCGCCATTTAAATCAAATTTTAACGAAGGAACAGCTCTATGAAGGTGTCTGGGGAGAAAGCTACATAGATGGCGATAAGACATTAATGGTACATATTCGATACTTAAGAGAAAAAATAGAAATAAATCCAGCTAAGCCAACAATTATTGAAACCATTCGTGGCATTGGATATAGGGTGAAACAATGAAATTTTTTCGTTCATTATTAGTTAAGTATATGTTAATTATTTTGTTCGCTATTTTTATTGTCCAAATATCATACCTTGCTATAGCCCTTTTCGTGTTTGGCCTTGGACAAACTGGTATTTCAAATGAAGTTCTCGTAGAAAGCGAAATGGAGCAAAAATGGCATACGGAAGCCAAAAGTATAAAAAACTTTACAGATGAAGTAATTACTCAACATTTCAAGGATTGGCAGAAGCAATATCCAAAATCATCTATGTTTTGGGTAAGTGAAGATGGAGCTTTACTCACAACATTAAATGTGGAGGAACAGCTTCCATCTAAATGGACCCCAGCGTATACTACAAAATTTATTAAAGAGCGTTATGGTGGTGATCCATTTACAGTCATCGCTTTTTTAGGTGATGACGAATCCAATGGATTTATTGTTTTTGAAATTCCAAAAGAAATGTTTAAGCCGCCACTTATTAATGTGTATGAGCAATATGGGAGCTTTGTACTTTTTGGTGTTGTTGCGATTATTTTATTTTTCATTATCATCTCCTTTTTATTTTTCAGAGGGATTCGAAAACGACTATTGCACCTACAGGAAGCAATGGAAATTCGTGATGTAGATGGCTTACCTATTGAAACGAAGGTCAAGAAGAAGGACGAAATCGGTCAGCTCGAACAAAGCTTTAATCGCATGGTATGTGAGCTTAGGGAAAGTAAGAATCGTGAGCAGAAGGAAGAACAGTTAAGACGCGAATTGATTGCTAATTTATCACATGATTTACGAACGCCATTAACGAAAATACGTGCACAATCCTATTCAATTAGTAAAGAAACATTATCAGAGGATGGGAAACAAGCGATTAAGGCAATGGAAGCATCGATTGTTAGTGTTGACGCTTTAATAGAAAATTTAATGTCCTATACATTACTGATGGCTAGCAAATATAAATTTGAGGCAAAAGAAATTAACGTTATTCGTTTTGTGCGTGAGCAAATGACTACATGGTATTCAGTGTTCGAAAAGGAAGGCTTTGAAATCGATATTGAACTACATTCATTTGAGAAAAATGAATGGCAAGTGGATCCGATTTGGCTTGGACGAATATTTGATAATTTATTTCAAAATATATTACGCCATGCAAGTAGCGGGAAATATATTGGCGTGGAAACCGAATCGACGGAGCATTATGATGCATTTATCATAAAAGATCACGGGTACGGAATGAAAAATGAATCAAATGCTAAAGGCGCTGGTATCGGCTTATCTATAGTCGATATTATGGTGAAGGGCATGAATTTAGATTGGGATATTGAGTCAAGTGAATCTGGCACCAAGATTAAAATTAAACACTACAAGTAGAATAATCCGTGAAGTATGTTAAGGCATGCTTCATTTCATACTTAGATTGATTGTCTAAATAGTATGTTTGCAAAGCTTATGGCATCTGTTTTTTGGATTCATAATCCATGCAGAATTCGTGGGAAAAGGGCGGAGTAGTACTTTATAGTAAGGTGATTGGAATTGCTTTCATAAGATATCTTCTTTTTAATTGTTCAAATGTACGCTATGTAAATAAGGTGATCTTCGTTACGACTGGGCGACTCCTTGGGGATCAGCAATAGAGGAACTGAGGCTAAGAGCATCACATCCTGTGATAACGCCTCCGTGACCAACATCGTGTTGGCCCGAGACCCTGGAGCGAGCATCGCGAGCGAAGCGGGTAGAGGAACGAAGGCTAAAAGCATCACGTCCTGTGATAACGCCTTCGTGACCAACATCCTGTTGCCCCGACGCCCTCAGGAAGCTCTGCTCTGTGCGAAAGCGAAGCGGCAGCAACAAATGTTTTAACTGTGCGAAAGCGAAGCGTCAGCAACAAATGTTTTAACTGTGCGAAAGCGAAGCGACAGCAACAAAGCGCCCAGCCGGAACGGAAATCAACCCACGTAATGATAAAATGTCTTTTTTAAACAAAATTTAACCTTGAACCTTACCTATTTTTAACCTTCATTTCTTATGATAATTACAGAGGTGAGGACAATGGAATATATCGTACAAACAGAAAACTTATCAAAGAGCTTTGGTAAAGAGCAAGCTGTATCAAATATAAATTTAAAAATACGCAAAGGTGAAATATATGGATTTTTAGGACCGAATGGAGCGGGGAAAACGACGACAATTCGTATGCTTCTTGGCCTAATGAAGCCATCTTCTGGGACTATTAAAATGTTCCAAAAAGATTTAACGAAGGAAAGAATTAATATTTTATCAAAGGCTGGCTCATTAGTAGAGAACCCTTCTTATTATCCACATTTAACGGCCTATGAAAATTTAGAAGCGTTAAGAAAAATTTTAGGTGTACCGAAGTCACGTATCGATGAAGTGTTAGAAATTGTTCGTTTGAAGGATGCCGCAAATAAAAAAGTAAAGGGCTTTTCTCTTGGAATGAAACAGCGTTTAGGTATAGCTGCATCGTTGTTACATAATCCAGAATTACTTATTTTAGACGAGCCAACGAATGGTCTTGATCCATCTGGTATTATCGAAATTCGTAATTTGATTAAACGACTGCCTTCAGAGTATGGAATGACAATTATTATTTCAAGCCATCTATTATCTGAAATTGATCAAATGGCTACGCAAGTAGGTATTGTGACAAAGGGAAAAATGATTTTCCAAGATTCAATTGAAGCAATGCGTAGATTTGCCCAGCCAAAGGTAGTCATTAAAGTGAGCGACGGTGAAAAGGGCTGGCGTTCATTAGTAGCTAATGGCATTAAGGCAGAACATAAGGATGACCTCATTTTATTTGATGAATGTTCAGATGAAAAGGTTGCACATATTGTACAAATCCTTGTACAAGAAGGCATATCGGTTTACCGAGTAGAGGAAGAGAAACGATCTTTAGAGGATATTTTCCTTCAAATGACAACAGGAGAGCAAGCACTATGATAGGGAAACTGTTAACTTCTGACTTTTTGAAAATTAAACGCAAAGGATTATGGTTTTTAACAGCTTTAGGACCAATAGGTGTTGTTGCTCTACAAATGGTGAATTACGGTGTAAGAAGGGACTATTTGTTAGAGCAAAGTGAGGACGATTGGGGCTACTATTTATTAAATGTTCATTCATTTACACCACTTGCTATCGTTTTAGGGATTGCTATTTTAACTTCATTTATAGCGAGCATTGAAAATGAAACGAACGCGTGGAAGCAATTAATTGCACTACCGGTGTCTAAATTAACGGTGTATTTATCAAAGTTCACTGTTCTAGCAATTCTACTGTTCTTGTCTTCCACGATTTTAATGCTAATGACACTGGCTTACGGAGTCTTTTTAGACTTAGGCGATAGTACACCATATATGGAGATTGCTAAATTTGCTTATTATCCATATTTTGCAGCGCTGCCAATATTGGCACTTCAACTTTGGATTGCAAGCGTTTGTCATAATCAGGGGATCCCAATTACAGTAGGTATTTTCGGCGTGATTTTTGCGTATTCCTCCTTTGTATTGCCGGATTGGATGATTTGGAAATGGCCATCTTTAATGAATCAATGGGATGAGCCCGTTATAAATGTCATGCTTGGAATCAGCATTGGTATTTTGCTGTATATTATCGGAATGATAGATTTCGCTAGAAGGGATGTAAAGTAAATGTGGTCAATACTGAGCGCTGAATGGTTTAAACTGCGAAAATCTAAAATGGTGCCAATCATTTTAGCAGGGCCGATAATCGGACTTTTTATCGGATTAACATCAAACTTAGAATCTAATACGCAAGATCTTGATGTGAATCCTTGGTACATTTCTTTGTTTTCAATGAATTTAACATACGCATTATTGTTTCTACCTTTAATTGCAGGGGTACTTGCAAGTCTTATTTGTAGATATGAGCATCAATCTGGCGGTTGGAAACAGCTTTTAGCATTGCCGGTAACAAGAGGGAAAGTGTTTGCTGCAAAATACGTGTTAATTATGATTCTTATGATGGCGATGCAATTACTATATTTATGTTCAATATTTGCTGTAGGTATGATAAAGGGCTATACAGACCCTCTCCCGATGGAAATTGTCTGGAAGAGCATTATTGGAGGATGGGTAGCGACATTGCCATTAGTAGCTTTGCAGTTGTGGATGTCTATCATGTTTAAAAGCTTCGCTGCTCCATTTGCAGTTAATGTAATTTTTACTTTACCTTCTATATTAGCAATCAATTCAAAAACTATCGGACCTTACTATCCATGGGCTCAACCATTTTCAATGATGTATGTTGGAGGCAATACGGACGATGTATTCTTCGTGCCTTGGGATCAATTATTAACAGTTGTAGGAGGAGGTTTCTTACTGTTTTTCCTTGGAGGATATTTATATTTCCAACGAAAAGCTGTATAAAGTGCTGCTAACGCGGAATAACTTTTTTATAAATAAAGGGAGGCTTTTTTAAATGGTACTTGTTAAAAGGAGTTTTTTGTTAATTTCAACAATATTTCTTGTGTTTGTTTTAGCGGGATGGGGAAAGGTAGAGGCTGTTAAGGATGCTTCAAAATATACATCCGCGGTTGAAAATATCGATATTCCAAATGACGTGAAAGTAATTGGTTTTGGAGAAGCGACACATGGTAACGTTGAATTCCAAACTTTAAAGAAGGATGTATTTCAAGCTTTAATAAAAAATGAAAATGTTCGTGTTTTTGTGTTAGAAGGTGATTTTGGTGGCGCTCAGCAAATTAATCAGTTTATTTTAAATGGTACTGGCACAGCTGAGGAAGCGGTAAAAGCTTTGGATTATGGTATTTATAAAACAGAGCAAATGATTGAGTTTGTTCAGTGGATGCATGATTACAACATGACTGCCAATGAGAAAGATAAAATTTATTTTTACGGTAACGATATGCAACGCTATGACTATAGTAAAAAAGGGTTACTAGACTATTACGAAGTGGTCAATAGTGAAGGTGCTAAGCAATATAAGGCACAGCTAAAAGATGCGACGAATAAAACAATGAGAGATTTATCTAGTAGTCAGCTAGAGGAACTTGACAAAAATATGGATGCAATCATAAAGGATTTGCAAACAAATAAAGATTCTTATGAGAAGAAATCGTCGAAAGAAGCTTATTTACTTGCTGCTCAATATGCGCAAATTATGAAGCAGAGAACACAATTGTTTTTAAGTGATAGTAATTATGCGAATCTTCGTGATGAATATTTAGCAAACAACTTACAATGGATCGTTGATATTGAAGGTGCTCGAGGTCATGATAAAGTACTGATGTCTGCTCATAATGGACATATAGAGAAAACTTCGGCGAATCTGGCAGGGTACAAATCTATGGGCCAATACTTAGACGAAGTATATAAAGATGCGTACTTTGCTATTGGGACTGACTTTGTTAAAAATACGTTTCAGGCACAAAATGAGTCTGGCGTAAGAAAAGAGTATACAATTAAGCACCGAAATGCATTAATAGATGCTTTCAGCGAAGTGAAGGAAAATATATTCTATGTAGACTTTAAAAAGGCTAATGAATCTCCGGATTTAGCTAACATCTTAGCAAAAAAACAAAGAATGGGTAATATCGGAGATGACTTTAGCGTTTGGTATAAGTTTATGAAGATGCTTTATACAATTAATATGACACCTGCTGAGGCATATGATGGCATTATAATTGTGCAAAAGGCAACACCAACAAAGGTTATTGATTAATGCGAAGAAAAAATATTGTGACAATGAAATTAAAGTATGACTTTTATGGCAAAATGAGGGGTTGATTTCCATTCCGACTGGGCGCTTTCCTGGGGGTGTCCGATGAGCCGCTTCACTCGCGATGCTCGCTCCAGGGTCTCGGGCCAACACGATGTTGGTCACGGAGGCGTTATCACAGGATGTGATGCTCTTAGCCTCAGTTCCTCTATTGCTGATCCCCAAGGAGTCGTCCAGTCTCCACTCCAATCAACCACTACTTTGGGTGTGTTTTTTTAGATGTCACTTTAATTTATAGTAATAAAACAATATGTCAGCAACAATGGATTGTCTGTGGGAAAGCGAGACAGGCGAGACCCTGCACAGAGCGAATGTTTTTCGTGCGAAAGCGTAGTGCTAACGCAGCGACAGCAACGTAGCGGAGGAAGCGGCTCGACGCTCGCCCACAGGAAGCTCTGCTCTGCGCGAAAGCGAAGCGTCAGCGACAAAGCGAGTAGCCTGGAACGGAAATCACTCTCACTTAGAGAGAGCCGCAACATTCACAAAGATTTCTTTGACCATTTTGTTTTTCAACATTATGAAATCGAAGAATAAATGATGTATAATTCCGTTTCATTGCACCTTCTATAACTAAGTATTGAATACCTCAATTTTGTTAATGATAAAAAAGAGGAGGTGTGGAAACGATGGCACAAGAAATTCTTTGTGAAGTCAATAACTGTACATTTTGGAACTCTGGAAACAGATGTGGTGCAGAAAAAATTTATGTTGTAAGTCAAAAAGGACAACAGGCATCTAACAGTGAAGAAACAGATTGTAAAACATTTAATCCTGAAACACATTAAATGTTTAAAGGGTAACCATATAAATGGTTACCCTTTTCCCATATCTTTATAAATAGACATCCACTTTTTCTTTGTTAAACAAAAGCGTATGAGCATTTTTCACTTTTTCCTCTACATAATCTAATGAATACTTTCCATAGGAATCTGTTAAATCACCAATCGCACGAGATAAATTATCAATAACAGGAATAAACGTTTCTAAGTGAGTAAGTACTCCACCGTTATTCATTTCATCAGTAATTTCATGAGCAAGATGTTGAATCTTTCGTAATCGCAATTTTTCAGATTGCATGAAATCCTCCTTGTTGAACCAATTTATGATGCTTAAATATATGTCCAACAATATAATTTCATGAATGATTCCAATAGGTCTTCACATTGCTCGGATCGACCAATCCACAGCTTAGGCGAAATCTAAAAGTGTTCAAGTCCCATATTATTTTTAGGCAACGTAATAATAAACGTTGTTCCAATAGAAGGTTCGCTCTGTACAGAAATAGTGCCATTATGAGCTTGAACGAGTTTATAAACGATCGCCATGCCCAGTCCAGTACCTTCAGAAGAAGATTCTGTTGTAGTTCCACGATAGTATTGTTGGAATATATTCTCCATCATGTGTTGAGACATCCCTACGCCGTTATCCACAATGTGGATTTCTACATGCTCAACTCTATCAAAAATCTGTGTATAAATATCTGTATTAGGTGGATTGTGGATAATGGCATTCATAAGAACGTTTTGTAATATGCGTTGCATGAATTTCGTATCAAAGGCAGTGTTTATAACAGTTGTATCAGTTTTAAAGTGCAATATATAGTCATTTGCTTGTGGATTGTTGCTTATGTTCGCAACAATTCTTCTTGTGAAATCCACAATATCCTGCTTAGTTTTATGCAAGGGTAACTGACCATCTGTATTATTAAGCTGAATAACGAGACTTAAATCTTGAATAAGCTCCTCCATATGCATGCCTTTATCTGCAATCTCTTGAATAAAAGAACGAGCTTCATCCTTAGACCAATCGTATTGTTCGTTTAATAATAGAGTAGAGTAGCCTGTAATATACGTTAATGGTGTTTTTAAATCATGTGATATACCAGCAATCCATTCCTGTTTTGCTTGTTCAACCTCTTCACGTTCTGTTTCAGCAGCTTTTAATTTTCCTGATAAGGATTGTAGGTGTTGAAGTACTTCTTGATATAGCATATAACGCATATGGAGCTTTCCTTTGCGTGTATAAATTTTAGATAGTCCAACAGGCTGTTTGTAGTTTTCCTGTGATAGCTGATGGATCCAAGACATTATAAAACCAAGAGGACCCCCAAAATACCAACCAAATACAGCAATACAAGCAAGGGTGCTAAACCCAAAAATCCATAGAACTAGTAAATTCTCATAATCCTCACTCACAGATTTTTTAAAGAGTGGAAGAATACCTTCGAGACCGATAATTATACAAATACCACTCAAAATCATCCACAGAATAATCCCCAATGCAAGATGCAACGTAAATCGAGTGTTTATTCGCATAGTGTATCCTCTTTCGGGGGAATGAATTTATAGCCAATGCCCCTTAAATTTACAATTATTTTAGGCTTACGTGTATCATCCCCAAGCTTTTTCCTTAGCTTTGAAATATGAATCGTTACGGTTTTCTCCTCGCCATATACATCATTTCCCCACACGAATTCATAAAGCTGTGAAGTTGTGAAAATACGATTTGGATTTTTACAAAAGAAATGCAGTAGCTCTAGCTCTTTAGCTGTACATTCGACGAGCTGATTGTTAACGGTTAATGTAGCCGATTCAGGATTTAGAGCAAAGTAACCGAAATCAAATTTTGTATGCTGCTGTTGCTGAGAACGCTCATACATTTTTTGACGTCGAAGGATGACCTTTATTCGAGCGACTACCTCTAAAGGATTAAAAGGTTTTGTAATATAATCATCTCCACCGATACCCAATCCCGTTAATTTATCAAAATCAGTAGAGCGAGCACTGACAAAAATAATGGGTGTGTTTGAATGCTTACGTATTTCTGTGCAAAGTTCAAAGCCACTTATATCTGGTAGCATAATGTCGAGCAAAATAACATCGTACTGATTGTCCTTTACAAGCTGTAGTGTACTTTTTCCCGTTGAGGCAGTATCAATATTTATAAAGTTTTCTTTTCGTAATGTAATTTCTAATAATTTTAATATACCAATCTCATCATCAACGATTAGGATTTTTTCAGTTGTTTCCATTTTTATCCCTCATTTCAAATTCATCATAACAGCTTCTAGTCTTTATATCCGTATTCTCTTGAAAAAATTACTGTCATTTTCCATCGAGTTTACTTTGATTTTACTTTCACTTATTAAGCTTAATGTAACGAATTCAAAATAGTAGGGAGTAAATAACATGGAAACCGTTATTCATATACATCAATTAAGTAAAAGCTTTAAAGGAGTCGAGACCGTATCGAATGTCAACATGAACGTTAAGAAGGGAGAAATTTATGGGTTTTTAGGTCCGAATGGGGCTGGAAAGACGACGATCATGAAGATGATTTTAAACTTAGTAAAACCAACTTCAGGTGAAATTAAAATAATGAATCAACCCATTTCTACTACTTCATATCAATACTTGAGCAAAATAGGCAGTATTATCGAGTATCCGCAATTTTATGAAAGACTAACAGCTAAAGAAAATTTAGAGCTTCACTGTGAGTATATTGGAGTTTATGCAAAGGGAGCAGTGGAGGAAGCGCTAGAGATAGTAGGTCTCAATGGTGTTGAACATAAAAAAATACACGAATTTTCGCTTGGGATGAAGCAAAGGCTAGGCATCGCAAGGGCAATTGTCGCGAAACCAGAAATCCTAATTCTTGATGAGCCGATTAATGGTCTCGATCCTATAGGCATTAAAGATATACGCGAGCTTTTATTGCTGTTAAAAGAAGAGCATGGAATCACTATATTAATATCAAGTCATATCGTATCAGAAATTGAATCGATAGCAGATACAATTGGCATTCTTCACAATGGGAAATTATTGAAAGAGGTGAAGATGGAGGATATTCGAAAAGAGAATATGGAGTATTTGGAGATTAAAATAGACGATGTGAAAAAAGTAATTCCTGTGCTAGAGAACAAGTTAGGTATTCGGAAATATGAAATTGCGAATCAACATTGTATTCGAATTTTTGAACATGACATTTCTCAATCTCAAATTAATAAAGAACTTATTTTAAATAATATTGCTGTCAATGGCATTGAAAAACAGCAACAGCATTTAGAAGAGTATTTCTTAAATCTTATTAATGGAGGGAATCAAATTGCTTAAACTATTAAGACTTGAATGGAAAAAGAATCGTATATCTAGTTATTTTAAAGGCGTGATCATTTGTATTATTGGGATTTTTGCGGCAGTTGCACTGATGGCGGTTGGTTCCGGGGATGAACAGATGTTTCAGGATTATACTGATTTTATGTCTTTGACAAATATATTAATTCGCATTGTCTTTATCATCTTCTCGAGTGTAATTCTATCTCGTTTAGTTATAGACGAATATAAAAATAAAACAGTTCGATTATTATTTACGTATCCATTAAAAAGGAAAAAAATTATTGTTGCTAAGCTGTCTCTAGTTTTCGGATTTTGTTCCTTTAGCATTATGATTGCTACGTTTGTGATGAATATCGCCGTTTATTTTTTAAATCCAATGATGGGGTTGTTTGAAACACCTGTTGAGATACAGGAGATGGTAGCTACAATACCGACTGCCCTTATCAATGCTTTTATGATGGCTGGGGTAAGCTTAATTCCTTTGTATTTTGGCATGCGAAAAAAATCAACAGCTTCAACGATTACGTCGGCTGTTTTAATCGGATTTGTTATTAATGCAACGGTTTCAAATGGGGACACATCCGCCAGTTTATTTCAATTTATTATGGTTCCAATAACGATGTGTCTATTAGGGCTTATTATCGGCTATCTGTCTTTTTATAAAGTCGACAAAGTTGATTTAATTTAACTTCGTTCATAGAGTGTCCAAACACCCGATGAAATAGAGGAACTCAGGCGTCTCCACATCTTGTGAATACGCCTGTCTGGCCGGCATAATCGATATGAGAAATGAGGATATAAAAGTGAAAAAAGCAATCATAGCTTTGATATTCGTTATTGCGATAGGAGGAATTTTATTCACCCTTAAAATAAACGGAGAAAAAAGGATTAATGAAGAACAGTCCTTTGATGTTAAGGAAATTGAAGAACTAGAAATAAACATAGAGTCTTGGAATATAGCATTAGAAAATACAGAATCTGAAAAACTAACAATTGAATTTGAAGGTAAACAACAAAAAAAGCAGCAGAACAATCCTGTTGAAATTAAGAAAGACGGAAATAAAGTAAAAGTAATTCAACGAGACACTGAAGAAGGAGTTATGAAGAACTTTAGCTTTGGAAAAAAAGGTACTATTCACATTTCTGTTCCTAAAAATGCTGTGAATAAGATTGCATTAATAAACAGCTATGGTGATATCAAAATTAACAACATTGAAACAGAAGAACTAACGATTTCAACGGATTCTGGTACTAAAAGCATTAAAGGACTATCGGCAAATAAAAGTGTAATCACATCAAAAGATGGTGAATTGAATATCCTAGATAGTTTCTTAAATGAATTAACAATAGCCGCTACAAATGGTGATAGCTATATTACTAGAGTCGACAGTCCGAAAACGAAAATTACTTCGACTGGCGGTGAAGTTCTTATGAAAGAAATCAGCGAAGGAAAATCACTATTTGTAGAAACTGCTTCAGGGGATATAACAATATCATACAAAGGGGCACCGAAATCATTAGCACTTATAGCGAACAGTGAATCATCCGATATAAGCGTTAATTTAGAAGGTTATCAGAAAGAAGAACATACGGATCAATTAAAGAAAGGTAAAATTGGCGGTGCATTGAACGAATTGGAACTAATTAGCAAAGAAGGTATAATAACTGTGAAGTAAAAAACTAATCATATAGAAGTAGCGGGGGAAGAAAGATGGATAGGTTATTGCAAAATATCGTTACTTGGGCCAGCAAGGAAGAAAAGCCAATTGTTATTGGTATTTCTGGTCATGGAGCAGCAGGAAAAACAACGTTCGCCAATAATCTTATTAACTGTTTTAACGAAGATGACGTAAATTATATTAATACGGACCCATATATTGTTAGTTCGGATATTCGAAAGCATACAATTATCAATTATCCTTATCGAAACGAGCAGCATCATTTTAAAATGACAGCTTGCCATCCAGCGGCGCATCATTTACCTTCTTTGGAAAGAGACATTCAAATGGTTAGAAAAGGACTGGATTTATTGACAATAGATACGCACTATATGAAAAGTGCGTTAATTTCTTCCAAAAATAAAGTAACAATTGTAGAAGGAATGAGTGTAGCATTTATTAATCCCAAACTATTTGATTTGAAAATTTATTTTTATACAGATAGTGATACGGAAATGCAGAGAAGGTCATGCCGGGATGTAGTTGAAAGGGGAGCGGATATCCATTATTTAAAGCAGTCGCATGAAGAACGTCGAATTCAATATGAATTGTTTATGCATTCGTATAGTCAGTATTTTGATATTATTGTTAAAACTTCTGATGAACTAGTATGTCTAGAAAAAAATACGTTTGAATTTAACTACAGATAATCTCAAGTTGTAACTACAAGCTTAAATAACTTTAAAAGCCCTCATGCTATTCAAGCAGAAGGCTCATGTAAGGATACAAATTAATATTGAAATTTCACTCGAACAGTCGCATGAACGGCTATTTGCCCTTGTTCAATAGGCGTAGAAATGGCGGAGTCAGTCATCGCCATCGATCTATATAGGACAGGTCTATTTTTATGTTCCTCAACGATTTCGATTGGTTGAAGCTGGACGGGCAAATGCATCGTCTCTGCAATCGTTTTAGCTTTCATCTGGGCATTGTGAAGGGCTAAACTAAGAGCTTGTTGATAATAGGCATCTGCGTTGTCAATGTCGAATTGGATAGAGGAAATACGATTTGCACCATTGTCTACTGCTGTGTCAATAATTTTACCAATCCGACTCGTATCCGTGACTTTAACGGTAATAGCATTTGTTACTTCGTAGCCATTAAAAATCTGTTTGCCATCTTCATAATCATAAATTGGTGAAATAGTATAGACAGCTGTTTGAATATTTTCTCTAGGTATATGGAGAGCTAAAAGAGATTGGATAACACGATTCATCACTATTGTATTTTCTTGTTGCGCATCTTGTACATTTTTTCCTCTTGAATGGACGTCTATTTGAAGTTGAACATAACTTGGAGTAGCCATTACTTCTCCATTTCCAGTGACAGCAATCACGCGAGATACATGGGGTGATTGTTGACTAACACTTGCATAGTACATAGAGTACCACCTTTCGAATGGTTCATATTTGTTATCCTATGCATGCTACAGAAGAAAATTGATTTACTTTGTCTGCCTTCTCAATAATTTATCATGGAGTTTTGTAAATAACAGTAAAGCTAAAAGAGTTCCGATGAGGGCTAAAAACATGTCCCATTGTGCATCCCAACGATCTCCTTGCATCCCTAAAAAATCTTTTGCACCTTTGCCGCCTTTTGAAATTTTTGTACTGAGCCATTCAATAATTTCATAGAGAGAAGCAATAGCGAGCATAATGCTTATGGTTATGCCTGTTAACCAGGCGCCTTTCACTAGTGGTGTTTTTCGTATTAATATTTCTCTTATGACAATGGCCATCAAGCCTTTTAGGAAATGCCCAAATCGATCGTAGTCATTTCGTTTTAAGTGAAACTCCTCTTTAATCCAGTTAAAAAGTGGAACCTCCGAATAAGTATAGTGTCCACCAATGAATGTTAAAATAGACAAAAGGGCAATGATAAAATAAGAAAGTGTTGTAAGGCGAAACTTGTTATAGATAGCGACTACAATAATAATTGCAACGACAGCAGGACTAACTTCTGCGAGCCAATCTAAATAGGATACTGGTTTTATGACAGACCACACGAAAATAATAAGTACTATTAACAACAAAATCACATGTATTTTCCGATGATTATCTTTAGACAAAACGAACACTCCTTTTGTCTAAAGTATAGGAATAGAGTAAATAGCTTATACACTTTTACATAGGACTGAAGAAAAAAGCGCCTAGTCGTATTGCACTGACGCTTTGTAATAATTTTGTTATACCATTCTTAATAATGCCTCTACACCAGACATTCCTTCAGAAATACCAAGTTGATGCGCTTCATATGTCACAGATTCTAATGGAGCTGTCAATAACTCATCAATTGTTTTCACGCCAACTGCTCGACCGGCAATAATTTTCCGGTCTGCTAATCGGTCATTTAATAGACCAACATCTAAAGCTCCACACATAATGTACCCCGTGTCGTTAGAAATTGTTAGCAGTGTTGTTTTTGGTAATTGAACAACTATTGCAGTGAAAAAATGGCCTTTAATCATAATAGGCTCAATTGTTACCATCCGAAATCACTCCTTTTCTCTATATACATATGGCGATAGTTAAAAAGGTGTTCGGCATTTTTATTAAAAAAATTATTAGTTACCAAAGACGACCAGTGTTTTAAGAGGAGAAAACAGCCAAACCTTCATAAGTATAATTCATTGTAATTCGTAAATAGTAAGTTGACGGAGTTATGTGAATTTGAACTTGGGAGGTGATGCTTATGACACGCAAATATGTATTGATTCTATCCTTGTTTTTTTTAATCATATCGGTAATTTCTACAGTACTGACAACCTATGCGGATAAAGGTCGACCTTATTATGAGGAGACAGGGGAAGTTGTATGGGACATTAACGCAAAAGACAAAATAATTGCTCTGACTTTCGACGACGGCCCTCATCCCGAGTATACGGCAGCTATTTTAGATTTATTGGCTAAGTATGATGCAAAGGCGACGTTTTTTATTATTGGAAAAAATGCAGAAAAATATCCAGACCTTGTTTTACGATCTTTTTCAGAAGGGCATGAGCTTGCCAATCATACGTATTCACATCCGTTTAAAGCTTCCATAGCTGAATTACAGTCACAATTACGTAAGACAAAGGAAATAATTTATAGTATTACTGGATTTGCACCAGTATTGTTCCGTCCAGTAGGTGGTAATTATAATGATCAAATGATCAATGCCGCTGTAAAGGATGGATACAAAGTAGTGATGTGGTCTTGGCATCAGGACACTCAAGATTGGAAACAGCCGGGAGTCAACAAAATTGTACAAAAAGTGATGAAGGGGACGGAGCCAGGTGATGTTATTTTGTTCCACGATGGAGGCGGCAATCGTACGCAGACCATCAAAGCATTGGAAGAAATATTGCCAAAACTGAAGAAACAAGGCTATACATTTGTCACAATATCCGAGTTGATTAAAATCAAACAGCAACAAGAGCAAGTGCAATGAGGACAATAAGCCATCTCAGTAGATTGAAATGGCTTATTTTTTCTCCATGTCTTCGCGCAGCGGATAGTAAATTAGTCATTTCAATATTACCAAAATAGTAGTGGTGCTAGGGCAATTCCGGCAACTACCCCAAATGCGATTCCAATTCCAAAACCTGCTCCTGCTCCTCCGAAACCCCAACCCCATCCTAAACCATAACCACCAAATCGTCTATCAGGTAGAATCCATACTTGTCTTCTATCCACCCTAGTTATTTCTCCATAATGTACTCTGCCACATCTTTCTTCAATTCTTACACGTTTACCATGATATTGACAACAAAGATTATAAGTATCAGCTGGATTCACAAACTATCCCTCCTTTCGACTTCCTTACAAGCTAATATATGCGGTTGCGAACATTATCACTAGCCGATTGACTACTTCAGACATAAGCTAAAGTAAGGGGGGAATGTATGACAGTAATACCAACAGATGAGTGGCTCAATGAATTAATAGCGAGTCAAAAGCTTAATCACAAAAATCTTGAGGACTTGCAACGCTCTATACTTTGCAGTCGTTTAGTAGAGATTTTTATTGGTGGATCGCTAGATGAAATACAATTTGAACTACTGCAACAGGGACTTTTTCAGTCACATGAAAAAATAGATATTAACAAGTTAAAAAGACAAAACGTTTGGGAAGTAGTACAGAAGGAATTTAACTATTTAAAGGAGAAATGGAGCGGCCCAAATATACCAATTTATAT
Organism: Lysinibacillus sp. NPDC056959; assembly: GCF_042674095.1. Lineage (NCBI taxonomy): Bacteria > Bacillati > Bacillota > Bacilli > Caryophanales > Bacillaceae > Lysinibacillus > Lysinibacillus sp. NPDC056959. Next base: position 84,442 of record NZ_JBHURE010000007.1, read on the forward strand.
CTTCCCAATCACGCAGGAGCAAACGATTACTAAGAAAAACGGTGTTGCCTATCCAAATGCTATGTTTTTATATATAGGAGAGCTTGAAAAGCAAGAGCTTAAAGCGTTATTTGCCCATGAGTATAATCATGTTTGTCGTCTGCAATATGTAAATAAATCGCTAGACGAAGTGACTTTATTAGATTCTTTGATTTTAGAAGGATTAGCAGAATGTGCAGTGGAGGAAATTTACGGGGATAAATGGTTAGCACCATGGTTGAGGTACTACTCATTGAATAAGATGCTAGAAATTTGGAAGGGGCATTTTTTGCCTCAAATCAATATTCAAGGATTAAACAATCATATTGAATTCTTATATGGTGGAAAGCTTCCTCAATGGATAGGATATTGCATTGGTTACGAAATAGTAAGGACCTATATAAAAAATCATTCATCAAATAAACTTCATGAAAAAAGTTCAGAGGAAATACTTGCTGGCTCTGATTTTTCTTTATAATCACTATGTAAAGCTTCATCAGTGAAAGATAGGGATAACACTTTGTTGAAACTTATGTAATGAGAATGAGTTGATCTTCGTTACGGCTGGGCTACTCCTTGGGGATCGTCGGACACCCCCAGGAAGCTTTGCTCTGTGCGAAAGCGAAGCGGCAGCTACAACATATGTTTTCTGTAGCGAAAGCGAAGCGGCAGCTACAACATATGTTTTCTGTAGCGAAAGCGAAGCGGCAGCTACAAAGCGCCCATCTAGAACGGAAATCAACCCCACGTTATGGTGAGGAACCTTAATTTTGATGCCCTTCCATAACATTGACACAAATCTTCCGCTACAATAGAAGGTAGGAGTGATTGTCATGTCAAATGAACTTAAAAATGTATTACCACCGGTTATTGATTTGTCTACGAAGGTACTAATTGTTGGCTCGATGCCAGGAAAGCAATCATTAGAGAAGCAGCAATATTATGGGAACCCGCGCAATCACTTTTGGCCGATTATTGGAGAAATAATAGAAGTGGTTATACCTCAGGATTATGGAGAAAGATTAAATTTGCTAAAGAACCATCATATTGGTCTTTGGGATACTATCGAGTCGTGCGAGCGTAAAGGAAGCTTAGATGTGGCAATTCGTAATGAAAAGCCGAATGATTTTAAAACGCTTTTTGCACACTATCCTAATATTGAGTTAGTGCTTTTTAATGGTACAAAGGCATTCGAGGTGTTTAAAAGGCATATCGGCCTTGCGGTTTTAGATGGTCGAGCATATCAAAAAATGCCTTCGACAAGCCCGATTCCAGGGAAGAATATTAAATCTTTTGAAGAAAAGCTTGAGGATTGGCGAGTGATGCACTCTTATTTGTCTAGATGACAAAAAATCCTCTCCGTTTAGTTTTGCATGACAGAGAGGATTGTAAGCAGTATTTAATAGATGAGGGTGACATTACTGCCATGTGTTGTAGTAAGATCCTGCTGGGCTATAAAAGAATTTAAAATGGTATTTTTCAACTAAGGCAAAACTTTTCTCTTCGTCGTTAAATCCGATTGACATCACCTGAGTACCGAATTTTTCTCGGATCTGAATTAATTGCTGCATCTTATTCAGCGCCCATTCATCTTCGCCGACTACATCATAAGAAAAGTTTTCCCACATAACAAAATCGATATATGGTGCAGTATAATCAGCTAATGTTTGAAAGCCCCAATTTTGAGCAACAGACAAGTCGTTATATTGCTGCTTTATGTTTTTTATAAAGGCAAGCATTGCTTCATTTTGTACGCTCTGTTCTTTTTCAGGTAAGTAGGACTCGATATTGCCAACAGTATCTAAAAACATACCATCCAATCCTTTTTGAACAATTTGTTTTTGAATTTCTTCTAGTAAAAGCGCTTGATAGTGTTCAGATGTCATATCCATCAAATACGAATCCCATTCAGAGAAATACATCTTTTCTCCGTGTTCGTCTTTATAAAAATCCTCTTCTTTTAATTGGCTATAAAACTCTAAATTCCATTTGTCTGCTTCCATTGCGTTAATATAGCCATAAATTAATGTTCCATTTTTTTGAGCTTGTTTAATATACTTCTGCTGCATTTCGATAGGCTCCACAATGACCAAATCTTCTTTAGCCATTTCCTTGCCAATTTTATCGTTCCCTTTATCTAAATAATATTTGTAATTTTTAACGGCAGCTAGCCTATCTTGAATACTTGTTGATCCTGCAGAAAAATTTGTAAGTACCCCGTTTCTCGGAAAATATACCTTTTATTATAGAGTGGTTACCGTGAAAATACGAATGCAGTTTAGGTCGACTAAATACAAGGCTAATAGGCAATTGCTCAACGGTTATTAGCCTTCCTACATATATTGAATTATGTAAAAGGAGGGGTTTATCATGAGCAATCCATATGAACAGATTATGCCATTTCCAGAATCCGATTTCGAACCTTCATTCGGAAGACCTGATATTGGCCAATCACCATCATTTAGACCGCCAGGTTTTGGTCCGCCACCATCGTTTGGCCCGCCAGGTTACGGCCCACCACCATCGTTCGGCCCACCTGGTTTTGGTCCACCACCATCATCTAGACCACCAGGTTACGGCCCACCGCCATCGTTTGAACCACCTAGCTTTGGCCCACCACCAGCAGGTCAAATGCCTCTAGGTCCACCACCTAGCTTTGCACCATCAACTCCACCATTCGGAATAGGTACAAGTGGTATTCGGTCATGCCTATTTAGAAATACGTATATATGGATGTTTAATGGATCAAGCTTTTGGTTCTTCCTAACTGCTGTAGGAAGAGAGTTTGTTTCAGGGTTCCGATGGAGTAGCAGAAGTGGCTGGCGCTTCCAAACTATTGCAAGAAGAAATATTCGCTCGTATGAATGTTCGAGATGGTAATTAAGAGCATGTCTATGAAATAAAGTTGTCATTTTAAATAAAGTATAGCTATTCAGCAAAACGAGGGATTGATTTCCGTTCCGACTGGGCGCTTTGCCGCTGACGCTTCGCTTTCGCGCAGAGCCGAGCTTCCTGGGGGCGTCCGATGAGCTGCTTCACTCGCGTTGCTCGCTCCAGGGTCTCATCTGTGACGCTGATCCCCAAGGAGTCACCCAGTCTCCACTCCAATCAACCACTTCACATTGCATGTATCTTCTCGTATGTCACTCTAAGTTATAGAGAAAAATGCGAAAGAGAAGTGCAAACGAAGCGGCAGCAACAGTATCATTATCTGTGCGAAAGCAAGTAGCATGGAACGAAATCAACCTCATTTAAAGCACCGCAACATGCACTAAGACTTCCTTACCTATTTTGTTTTTCAACATTTAAAAACACCTAGGGCATTAACTTCACACCCTAGGAGTTTATTCTTGATATGCTTAAATCTTCTCTACGTCATCAACTAGTTGCTTATACTCTGCAAACCACTTTTGCCATTCTTCCATTGGGAATTCTTCATGTACCGTTCCATTTAATAAATCCGAAAGTAGGCCTAAGCATATATGCCACCCGGCTAAATCTTTAGGGGTATGCTCCGTTAGCTCACCAATCGATTCAAGTAATACTAATATGGAGCCGCTGCCATTGGGGGAGAGTTCAAATCTAACTGAATCTTTGCCCCAATCAAATTCGAGCACTTCCTTCTCAACATAGTCTGTAATTGTTATTTCCTGAAAAACATTTGTTCCATCATTCATATTAAAGTAGATTTTGCCGTTCTTTCGAAGATCAATAATTTCTAAGTTATTCATCCATTTTTGAAGCTTTTCATTCTCTGTTAAAACGGCCCAAACAGCATCAACTGAATGTGACAGCGGACGGTTAAATTTCACGATATAGCGATTATGTTGTTTTTGAATAGTAGCGAGCATGGGAATCCTCCTTACTTTAGCTCATCATAAACTACCTGAACTGTCCTTGTCATAGTATCTTTTCTTTATTTTAATGTTTATATTCTGTATTTGTAATTTGAATTTTAGAGATTGAGCTATTTTCTTAGGTGAAATTGACCCGTGTAAAAATACAGCTCATTTAGCGTATTGGATTTATTAGAGAATGCTAAGAAAAGTAAGTGCTACTTATAAATATTAATGGGATGAGGCTTACAAAACATTTTTTTGCTAAAAGCTGTTATATAAGTGAAGGAACTTAATTAGATTTAAAAATTAAGGATAGCGATAAAAGGCAAAGGAGCGTTTATATAGCTTTTTTCATATTTAGTCAGCTATTATTTTGTGGATATTTTCGATAGAAGAAATTCATTAAATTATATACTATAGAATATAGTACTCCGATTAAAAGGTAGCGAAGAAACTCTTTAGCTACAAATTGTTGAATTACAAATATGCCAAACATAAAGCTTATTGTAAAAGTGATACTAATTATATATTTTTGCATATGTATATATTCCCCTTCTATTTTATTGAATTCTATTCATATTTACCTGTGTTGGCAGTGTGTATTGTAAGTCTATGTTGAATAAAAGAGAGCGGCTTATATGCCATCATTCATTCAAAACATAGCTGGTGCGCGCTACAGAATTTCGCTATTTATTTTTTCTAAAATACATAAGAGTCCCTGAACATATACATGCAATAATGCCCAATCCATGAAGTTTAATAAAAAATGACGCATTTTCTACGATTGATACAACTAAGGCAACACAGAAAAATATAAATAAGGGCAGTATTCTTTGTATCGCTAATTTTTTCATTATATATTCCTCTCTTTATTTATTCTTTGAAATAAAATTTCACTATTTAAGAGTCCCAAAGCCTACTTCTTGTCGAAAAAAATTTGATCAAATTATTTACGAATTTTACAATAGCCCTTTGAGGAAAGAGCACCTTGTGTTTAAAAATGGGGGTGTAGATTAGTAGAGGTTTTTCGGTTATTGGATTGTTAATTATCCAGTTAACATGGTTCTCGATACTAAAGTTCCTTCTTTCTTTTAGTTACAAATAATGAATATAATAAAACTATTGCCAAAAAGATAACACCGAATAAATAGAACCAAAATGCGGTAGTATTTTCTCCCCAATGAATTATTACTTGGCGTAAAAGAGTAATACATAAGACTAACATAGGGATAAGTACAGCTTTACTATTAATCACCATTGTTCACCACCTATTACATTAACTTTACTCCGAGTCATTCCTAATATACTTATTTACTTTTTTTTAATAATCTCCAGCGTAAATAATATTCCTTTAATTAGAAAATACATTGACTGAGCCTTTTTTACAATTGCGTGATTCCGAAACAAATAACTTGCGTATTCACGCAAGTGAACACTAAAGTGTGATACTCCTTTAGAAGTGTATTTAAAATTAAATTCACTAAATTTTATTATGTAATTTTTACCAAAAAACATTATCCTTTTTAACAATGAAGCAAAAATTTAAAAACATTAACAAAAAATTACTATTCCATTTTGTTGTTTGATGTTTAATAATGATAGGTACATATTTTAAAGGTAGGTGATGGATAGAATTTGTTGTATCAAAAAAGTATTGTTAAAAAAATGAAGGATTTAGTCAAGTGTGGAAATTTTAATGAGTCTTTCAAAACTGTTATTTTAAATTATGTTGATGAAAAAAATGATTCACAAATGATTTTCGGTCACCTTTGCATTATTCATTATCAAGAATTTGCACAAGATAATAATCCTGAAATTATAACAATAGCAGCAGCAATTGAACTTATAATTTTAAGCTTCGATATAATAGATGACTTACAAGATAATGATACAGATTATTTATGGTGTAAGGAACCTGCTTTTGCTATGAATGCAACTTTGGCAATGATTTTTTTAGCGATAAAGCTGATAAATGAAAGTACTTTTAGGCATAAACAAGAAGCATTAAGTATTTTAAATGATTTTGCTTTAAAAAGTATTAATGGGCAACACTTAGATTTATTAAATAGTTGTAAGTTTGAAGAAAGCTATATAAGAATGATTTCTTTAAAATCTGGGTCATTAACAACTTTAAGTAGTCTTTTAGGGACAGCACTAGCAATAGGAGAAAATGAACCCTGTGTAGCAGAGTATTCAAATTACATAGGAGTCATTCAGCAAATAAAAAATGATATTGAAGATTTAAACATATGGAATAAAAAAAATGATTTACTGAATAAAAAGTTTTCTTTACCTATCATTTTTTTGTTTGAACAAAGTGAGGAGCATTCAAAAATTTTAACTGATTACTATTCTGGGACCACAACGTACTTAGACAATCAAATTATTGAAGAGGCTTTAATGAATACGGGAGCTATACACTATGCGGTTGCTCTAAAAAATACATTTAAATTTAGCGCATTAGATTTAATAGAAACGATGTCCTTTAGCGAAGAAAGTAAGCAATACTTAAAAAAATTAATGGAATGAGATTTTATATGAGAAAATTAATTCAGTATTTAGTAGCAAACCCTAATTTAATTAGGTTGTTAAAAGAAAAAAAGATATCACTTGTAGGTGTTACAGCACGCGAGCAACAAGCTATAATGGAAGCATTTAATGAGCCTATCTATAAAATAGGCGTTGGGTGGCGCGGAGCAGGGAAAGAATGAAGATAAATTATAAAACATTTTTATTTACGATTACTAGCTATACATTAGTAATCATGTATATGTTATCTTTTAGTTTCCGATTTCCATTAATTGGTATTGAAGCGGAAAGAGTTCATAATGATTGGATAATAAAGAGCTTTACTTATCCTGAATGGGCAGAACTCAATAATGTAGAACAAGGGAATATTGTTTTAGAAGTAGATAATAAAGCAATAGAAGCAAGTAAAGACTCAATGCAATATAGTATAAGAAGTGCAAATAGTATGTTATTAAAAGATACACTCGGTAATCTACATACAATACACATAAATTATTCAGAGTTACCAAATCAATTTCTATATGTTTTTATCATACCATTAATTTATTTTTTAATAAATTTGGCGATAAGTATTTATTTATATACATATAAAAGAACATCCTTTCAATCTTTAAAGATCTTTATTTTTTATATACTGACAGTTTCACTGACTTATAGCAGTGTAGGCGCTTCTACTCAAATGGATAGATTAGGTATGTTTATTATGAGTAACGGCATCATATTAAGTTTAATTTTATTGATTCATTTTTTGAGTAATTATCTTAAATCATTAAATATTAATCTAGCTTTTAAAGTAAACAAAAGATTTTTATATGGAATACTTTGTACTATTTGTTTATTGACACTTTTTGAGATGATCAATCCTGTCGTAATACCTTTCAATACACTCCTTATTTTAGTTACATTCTGTGTGTTAATACTTTATGCTATTTTTATGTTGGGCATATCTTACGTAAGATATCGAAAACAACAGCTTTTGCTATTATTTTTATGTTTGATAGTACCATTCCTTCCATTCGTGCTTCTCTATATTTTACCGATGCTTTTATTTAATCAATTTATAGTATCATCTTCGGTTTGCGCATTGTTTTTGTTATTTATCCCTATCTCGTTACTGTTGGTACATTTACCTGAACGGTTGTTTGATTTAGATTATCAAATTACAAAGATCCGTTATTATAGTTTGTTTTCATTAACTTTAGCTGGTTTAATATGCACGGGAATATTTTTCACGATGCATATAGACTTAATAGATTTACTATATATCTTTTTATTCGTGTTTATATTATTAGTTGTTGCACTCTATTTTAAAGAAAAGATGGATTATGCAAATCGCAAGCTACTGTATTCTCCTAAAGGGGATTATATCCATGTCGTACATAAAACTATTGAGCGCATTATAAAAGTGACAACTGTTGAAGAACTATTAGATCGTTTTACAGAAGAACTATCACAACAATTAGCTGTAAGTGATATCAATATTTATATCCACTCTATAGTAGATGGAACAGTTTTAAAAAATGATTTACCGTCGGCTCCTGTCTTTAACACTGATACGATTGAAAAATTACGTTTAGGGGAGATAAAGAAAATAGGGGACCTTTATATAGGTTGTTTGCATGAAACTTTAGATCAAAAGTACATTCTTACGATTGAAGATAAAGGCAAAATTTATTTAAAAAGAGAAGAGTTGTTATGTCTAGAATTGTTGATTATTTATATAAGTAATTTTATTGAAAATACACATTTAGTGGAAGACTTATTTAATCAATTAGATAATGTACAAAAATTAGGCAAACAGTACCCTTCATGGTTAAGGAAATTTGTTTGGATAAAGCTTGAAAACGAAAAATATCAATTAGCTCAAGAGCTCCATGATACGATCCTACAAGAACAAATTCATCTAATTAGAGAAATAGATATGATTCAAGACAAGCAAGTACCAAAAGAACTACAACAACCTATTCAGCAACATCGCGAATATTTAGTCGAGCTTAATCACCAATTACGCTATTATTGTGAAAAATTGAAGCCACCACTACTGGAAAAGCAAGGTTTACTGGCTGCATTAGATAGGTTGTTCGCAGAGATAGATCAGCGTGCGGATTTTTCTACGATTTTTGAGATTGAAGATATTGCGGTAGAGAATGCGGAAATTCCTTTACTAATTTATCGAACAGTTCAAGAACTGTTAAATAATGCGATAAAGCATTCACAAGCAACCTATGTGAAGATACAACTTATCTCGACACTAAATGGCTTTGAGTTGGTGTATTTTGATAATGGTGTAGGATGTGATTTGTCCGAAAACGAACAGAAAAATTCTATGGGACTCCAAGGAATAAAAGAGCGTATTTATGCTTATAACGGTTTTATCCAAATGGAGTCAGCTCCTGATGAAGGGATGCGTGTTCATATAAAAATAGAGGAAGGAAATTCTTATGATTAATTTACTTATTGTAGACGATCATCCTTTGATTTTGGATGGCAGTAAAAAGCTTTTTAGTGAAGTATCAGACATTTCGGTGGATACATTAAATGATATAGAGACATTTGCCAATGTTATTGAGGAAAAAGTGTATGATATTTTTTTAATTGATGTTAATCTAGGTGCTTGCAGTGGTCTAACATTTGCTAAGTTAGTAAAGGAAAAGTATCCGTCCTCAATTGTAATCTTATATACGGGTGACAATATTAAAGATTACTATTCTTTAATTATTGAAAAGAAAATTAATAATGTGATTTCCAAAACAGCAACAAAAGACCGGATATTAAAAACCATTTACGCAGCCATGAACAAAGATATGTTACTTCCTGAAGACTTTATTGATTATGTCAATGATAGCTGCTCCGGAAATTCTATTAAAAAAATATTACGTTTCAATAATAGAGAAAAAAGAATACTTGAGCTTGTGATGGAGGGATATACAAATCAAGCAATTGCACTTGAACTGAACGTGAAGCAACGGACAATAGAAAATAATTTATCTCAAATCTATGCACTGTTAAATGTGGGGACACGTGCTGAAGCGGTAATAAAAGCGAAGGAACTGGACTTAATTTAAAGAGTTAAGAATGTGGATTGTACTACTCTTTTCATTTTAAGTTGATTATTTTATTGTTTATCTTGTGTATATTTGCGATGGAGGGTATTCACTAAAGAATATAATATAGAAAATAATACGATTGGAGGATAACGAAGAAATCCTCCTTCTATAAATTGGTTAATTGCCCATATTCCGAAAGTATAACTTATTATAAAAGTAATAACAATTGCAAATTTTTGCATTTGTTAATTTCACTTCCATTAAAAAGGATTTTATTTTTAGTGTAATTATGATGTTTTTGATGAAAATTGTATTTCTTTTTATCTCAGAATTTAAAAGTTTATAAAAAATATATTTTAATATCGCTTTTTAAAATATATATACGGCTATTATATTGATAGCGCCCATTGAAGAACAAGTGGGCGCTATTTGAAACTTACAAAGATATGAATGAGCTGAAGGCATTGTCAAAGTAAAGAAAATAAACTTTTTAAAAATGATGAAATACAAAACTAGTTAATGAGATTTGTACAAGTTTTCACGCCTATTCTTTATCTTTTCTCATATTTTTAAAATTACCTCTTGATAGGAATAAAACTGAAAATCCTACTATTAATGTAAAAGTGGAATAAACTAATTCAAACCAATTCATGTTCGAGTAAATAATTAACTGAGAAAGCCTTGCAACTCCTTGTATAGTAAACCCTATACCTATTAAAAGAAAAACAACAAACTTTTGCTTATATGCCATGGTGCTCACCTCGTAAGGAAAGGAGCTAATATCCTCTTGAATTTACTTAGAAGCAAAGCCTGCAGCAATTTGACTATAACCAGCTACTTGAAGTCCTAGGCCTGAAGTAGCTGCAGCTACTGATAATGGAAGTGCAGGTGATAGGACTGTTGAGGCTGCTGCGACAACCACAACCTAAATATGGATCATATTGTAAAAACCAATGCCGTAAATCATTCGCAATAAAAATTAATTTCTTCTCATTTTTTTTCAGGCGGCCTAAATTGATTGTAAAGCAACACAATAAACACACATAAACTATTGAGTACTGTTTGAAGAGTACCTGGCTCAAAAATAACTTTATTAATTCCAATGATGACAACTACTATGGCCACAGAAATGGCTGTCCTCCAGAATGCCTGCATTCGCATCTTCCTTTTATATTTTTCTGTATAACTTCACCTTAATTATCTCATAATTCTATTCAACTTTTGAAATGCGTGATTCCGCAATTAAATTATGCGGAATCACGTTTTCATTATGATTTTGCAGTGAAATTATATAAATGAACCGATTTACTAATTTAAGAAAAAATAAAAGTTAATATAAATACAATGATTGAAAAAGTGTTCAATGTTATATTGAAGAATGTATTTAGTCCAAAATAAGGCACATTTTGTGTTCTTAAAAGTAATCCAATTGCTAATAATCCAATTAAAAGAAGTAAATTATAATAGACTTTTCTATTCAAAAAAATGTGCATCCTTAATTAAGAATATGAAATATTTTTAGAAAATAAAAATACTAATAAAGGACTAAACTCTTTAAAAGAATTTAGTCACAGTATCTAACCATAGATAATGGATTTTAAACGAAGGATTTTATTAGAAGTTTTATAAAGGAGAATTTGTTTTATAAAGAGGCTCTCCAATAAGTTTATTTTCTAACTATCAAACGCCCTTTTTATGGTAGAGGGGACAATCCTCCAGCTAGTGCACCAGCACCAGCAAATCCCATAGTAGTATCTTTTATTATGGCTCTAGCTTTCTCACCATTCATGTTTCCTGTAGTGTATCCTGCAATAACTGCAGCACTACCTCCTAGAAACCCTGCTCCTCCACCTAGCAATCCTCCGGCTATCCCTGAAACAAGTCCACCACCATTTATATCCATTAATTCTTGTTCATTTAAAACATCCATGCTCATAACTCCTTTTGAAATAATAAATTTTTATGTTTGCGTTAAAAAACTGCTGTTAATATTAATTAAGCTTGGCTTCCGAAAGAGTTTGGAAATAATGTGAGAAACTTTTTAAGCTTAAATAAGAGAGATTCATCGTTTCGTAAAAGGTTTATGTGGTAACTTACATTTTGTGGCCGAACCTCTCTAATCGGCAGTCGTGTGTTTATTATTAATCTAATTAATGAAGTGCATCCCAAACTTTCGCGGCAATAATACCCCCCGTTACCGCACCAGCAGCAGCACCTGCTGTACCTCTTACAGGAGCGTTTTTTATTGAACCAGATGATCCAACCCCAATAGCGCCACCAATAAGAGTTCCTACTGTGGAACCTCCGCCTACCCATAATTCTTTCATAAAATCAGAGTATGCTCCACCTCCATCAATACATAACAATTCTTCAGATGATAAACTTTTAAATGTTTTTTCCAAAACTAGTACCTCACTCTCAATTTATTGTTTAGAGGCAAAAAAACTTAAATTTAAGTTATATATCTGCCTCTAAACAAACGATATATTTTATTTTCAAATTCTACAATTGCGTGTTTCCGCAATTGTATCTATGTGAAATCACGCAATTGTACTTATGTGTACTTTGACTAAAATAAATAAGTAGAATTCTGTTGGAGTATAAGTAGATGAGGCAAATAGCGTTATCACCTTCATTATTAAATAATTGAAATAGAGGTATAGAGGTAGATGTTTAAAAAATATGTTTGTATTAAACAATATGATCAAAAGGATTGCGGTGTTGCTTGTTTAGCGACCATCTCAAAGCAGCATGGGTTGAAAATGCCTATTTCACAGCTACGAGAAGTAGCTGGGACAGATAAGCAAGGGACTAATATACTAGGTTTAATAAAAGCAGCTGAAAAAATAGGATTTACTGCGAAGGCCGTAAAAGGCGATGATACGAGTTTTTTTCAGGAATTTCCGTTACCAGCAATCGCACATTGTATTATAGACAACCAATTATTACATTATATAGTTATACATAAAATATCCCAAAAGGAAGTTATTGTTGCTGATCCTGCAAAAGGAATTGTGAAATATTCACCTGGAGAGTTCTTTAAAATATGGACAGGCGTGCTTGTACTACTCACACCATCAGTCAAATTTGAAAAAGGTGATGAAACACAAGGACTTTTAGCACGTTTCTTTCATTTATTAAAACCACAAAAATGGTTATTTTTCCAAATATTTATTAGTTCGATTTTATATACTATGCTTGGTATTGCAAGTGCATTTTATTTTCAGTTATTAATAGACGATATTCTTATTTTTAATTTAGAAAAGTCATTACATATTATTTCTTTAGGGATACTTTTACTATATACATTTCAAATTATACTTGATGCATTTCGTAACTATCTTTTATTACATATTAGCCAGAAGCTTGATATTTCACTTATTTTAAGCTTTTACAGTCACGTTTTAAACTTACCAATGAATTTTTTTGGTACAAGAAAAGTAGGGGAAATTATTTCTCGACTAATAGATGCTTCTAAAGTGCGGCAGGCATTGTCAGGAGCTACTTTATCAATAGTATTAGATACCATGATGGTTATTGTTGGGGCTTTTATACTGTATACCCAAAGCGCCTTTTTATTTGGAATAACGCTGATTATGGTCCCGATTTATATTCTGATCGTATGGGTATTTAAAAAAGCCTATGAAAATATTAATCGTAAGGAAATGGAAGAAAATGCCCAATTAAATGCCTATCTTGTAGAATCGCTTAATGGAGTTGAAACTATTAAAGCTTATAATGCCGAAAAAGCAACAAAAGATGAACTTGAAAAACGCTTTATTAAATTTTTAAAAAGTATTTTTAAGCATGGGCTAATTGATAATTATCAAAACTCTTTGAAGAATTATTTAGGTTTAGCAGGTGGAACGGTCATATTATGGGTAGGTTCATATCAAGTTCTAAAAGGGAATATGACAGCGGGACAACTAATAGCTTTTAATGCATTACTAGCCTACTTCTTAACGCCATTGCAAAACTTAGTTAACTTACAGCCAATGCTTCAATCCGCTATTGTTGCTTCTCAAAGATTAGGAGAAATACTTGATCTAGAAACAGAGGAAGAAAAGCATAAAGGAAAAAGGATAGCTCCTCAACATCTAAAAGGAGATATAGATATTCGAAATGTTGATTTTAGGTATGGCACAAGAAGTCTAATCTTAAAAGATGTGAACCTTTCTATCGGCCAGGGGGAAAAAGTAGCATTTGTTGGTGAAAGCGGCTCCGGTAAGACTACTTTAGCAAAGCTTCTTTTAAACTTCTATCAACCTGAAAAAGGTGAAATTTTAATTAATGGTAATAACCTTCAGGATCTAGATTTTCATAAATTGCGTGAGAAAATTGCCTATGTTTCTCAAGAAAGTTTCTTTTTTAGTGGCACAATTGAAGAAAATTTATCACTGGGGACAGATAATGATGTGACACTTGAGGATATTGTGGATGCTGCAAAAATTGCGAAAGCCCATGATTTTATTAATACTCTACCTTTACGTTATAGTACGGTTCTTGAGGAAAATGCGTCCAATTTATCAGGCGGGCAACGTCAACGTCTATCCATTACAAGAGCAATTTTAAAAAGACCGGATATTCTTATACTTGATGAGGCAACAAGTAACCTGGATTCCATCACGGAGAAAGCCATTTCGGAGACCATCGATGACTATTGTTCTGGAATTACTACTATTATTATAGCGCATAGATTAAGCACTATTAAGAAGTGCGATAAAATTTGTGTGATTGAACAAGGGAATATTATTGAGTTAGGGACACATGAAGAATTAATGAATAGTAAAGGTAGATATTTTGAGCTTTGGAGAAATCAAATGGCTGGTGAAAATGAACAAATAGAGTTAGTTACTAGTTAAAAGGTGATAACAGATGAGAATAAAAATAAGTAATTTAAATGAATTAACTGATAGTCGTGAGATTTTAGAATCCAAACCACATCCGTTCGTATCAATCTTTATTTCTATTTTGGTAATTATATTAATTTGTGCTTTAGCTTGGAGTTACTTTGGTGAGATAGATACTGTTGCCAAAGCGAATGGCATAGTACGTCCTAATGAAAAAGTGCACACAGTACAAGCGCCTATAATTGGAAAAGTTCAGGAACTATATATCAAAGAAGGTCAAAAAGTAAAAGAAGGAGAACCGCTATTTTCCTTAGAACAAAAGGAAGTTTTAAAAGAACTAGAGAATAGAAAAGTGGAATTAGGACAAATCGAGGCGGAATTAATCCTACTGAGCAAATATAAGGTGAGTATTCAACAAAGAAAGAATCAATTCTCCAAGTCAGAGGAGAATGAATTAAAATATTTAAAATTGGTAGATCAATATATTGCGAACTATAAGCAGCTAGAAATAGACTTTCAAAGTAATTCTATTGATGTAGAACAGAAAAGAAATGCTTTAGAACAATCTAGTCAAAAGGCTGATATTAAAATACGTGAAAATGAGAGAACTTTCAAAAATGAAAAAAATAAGTATGGGGTAGAAAAAGGATTACTAGAGAATAAAATTAGTCAAATAACTCTTGATTTAGAAAGTGAGAGAAAACTAAAGAAATCAATTATTACTAAACAAAATCATTTAAAGCCAGATGATTCAGTACGTAATTCCCAATTGGCTAATTATCAAAAAAAGTTCGATCAATTAACTTTAATAATGAATGATAAAGAAAAAATATATAACAGATCAGTTGAATTAGGTGAGCGTTTTGTTCCTAGGGCTCAGATGGAAAATGAAAAAACACAATATGAAAATGCTTCTTTAGAATTAGAGAAGTTTGTAAAAAATACCGTTTTAGACATTGATACAAATATCAAAACTTTGGAAAATCAACTTAAACAGGCAAAAACTGATTTGGAGAGCTTAGACAAAGTAACTGATTTAGTTATAAATAATGACGAGCTAAAACTAGAAAAGCAACATTTAGCTGAGAGTATACAAGATATAGAAAGCCAAGAAGGCTTATTAAATGAAGGTATACAAGTATCACTGAAAAAGTTTGAGCTAGATAAAACTGTAGAAATAAATAGTCTTATTGAAGAGGAAGAGAATAAGAAAAAAGCTATACAAGAAAATATTGAGCAGCTTGAAATTTCCTCAAATAAAGGTGTAGTTAAAGCATCTACTAGTGGAACAATCAATGTTATTAAAGAGATTAATGTTGGAGAATTTCTTCAAGCGGGAGAACCTATTTTATCTATTATTCCTGATCAAGAATCTCAATATAAAGTCACTTTAGCGGTACCTAATCAAGAAATAGGTAAAATAAAAATAGGAGATAAGGTTAATTTTCATTTTACAGCTTTTCCAAAACAAAATTTTGGTTATTTATCAGGGGTAATTTCTTCGATTAGCCCAGATTCAGTGATTGGTGAAGATGGCTTGAGTTATTACACAGTGGAAGCATCTCTTACAAGTAAATCACTTAGTAATAAAAAAGGAGAAAATGGAGAAGTTAAGGTAGGTATGACAGCGGAAGCGTCTGTCATTACAGATTCTAAAAAAATTCTATATTATCTGTTAGAGAAAATAAATCTTATAGACTAGAGGTATAAGTTATGCAATTAAAGTGTGTTGTACCTTATTTTTTTAGCATTCTATTATGTATGTTTTGCTTATCAACGACAGCTCAAGCAAAAGGAAAGGATACTATAGAAACGATTACTAAAGAAGAGGCCGTAGAATTAGCACTAAATAATCATGGAAATATAAAACTTTTAGAAGCTAAAATTAAGGCATTAAATTCGCAACACAAATATATCCAAGATGAATTAAAAGAGTTAGATAACATTCATAGTCCTACAACAAGTCATCTCCCTACTGATCCTAAGTATTTTCTTAATCAGTATCCGGAATTTGACCAATTAGCCGATGAAGAAAAAGAGGCGATTGGGCAATTAATTACTACACAGATTTTGATTAATACAACATTGAATCAATTATTAGAAGGACAGGCGATTGCAAGAAATCACGAATTACAAGAAAAGATAAAATTGCAACGAGAAGAATTAAATAAGGCTGCTAAAGCAATAGATGCTGATAAAAATAAAAATACTATCGAAGTAGAACAAACAAGGGAAGCTATTAAGCATTATATTTCTCAAAAATATATTAACCTTTTATTACATGATGCAGAAATTAAGCAAATAAAAAAAGAAATATCATATATTCAAGCTGATATCGGGAATTTTTTGATAATGCAAGAGCATGGAATAATGAGTAATAAAGATGTTGAGAAAAAGGAACGTGAAATTGAAAAATTAGACCAGCAGCTTAATAAAAAAGGAAGAGTCTATCATTTTTACTTAGAGGAGCTAAAACTAGAGATTGGGTTACCATATAATCAGATGCTTCGTCTTCAATCAATCGACAAAAAAATCAATAAATTACCGATAATGGAGTTAGAAGGCGAAGTCGATAAAATGTTCAATGTTCGAAAATTAGAAGAAGATATCTTGTTAGCAGAGAAAAACTATAGTAGTACAGAATCTAACAAGACAAATTTAAAAGATTATTACTATCAAACATGGCAAGTAGCTAAATATGAAAAGGAAAATCTGATAAAGGAAACAAAGGCTAAAATCAAAAAAATTTATTTTGAACAAGAAGAAATATTTTTGCATTTGAATGACTTGCAAAAAGCCAAAGAGTCTTTAATTGCAGATAAAAAAGATGTAGAAATACAATATAATGCTGGAGTGATTACTAGTATAGAAGTAGAGAAAATAGATCGAGATATTCAGCGAATTGAATCAGATATAAACATATATAAATACGAATACTATATTCTAAGAGAAAAGTATACGCAAGCATTAAACGGATATATAGAGTAATTATGTATATAAAAATAGCATATTAGGAAGTAATTTACTAACATGCTATTTGCATTTCCGATTATTGGACTTTAAGACAAGTTAAAAAAGGGGGAATTACCATGCCATATCACCAAGCTTTAGAGCGCTATATTGAGGCTACAAATTCCCATGATTTTAATAACGTAAAGGAATTTTTGCATCCGCAAGCAGTGTATTGGTTTACCGATAAAACATGCACAACAGTAGAAAAAATAGGAGCTTATTTCAACAATGCGTGGGAATTGATAAAAGAAGAAGTATACTCGGTTACCGATATACAGTGGCTCACAGTTGATGAACAATCAGCTACCTGTATTTATACATACCATTATGAAGGCTATCATAACGGAGAATTTGTATCAGGTAGCGGGAGAGCAACGAATATTTTTACGGTCTTAAACAATGAATGGAAGTTAATCCATGAACATTTAAGCAGTTAAATTATTTTTATTACTAAAGAGTAGGGTCCATAATAAACAATGGGAAATCAATTTGGCCGAAACTGCAGATTTTCTACTAAAATGAAGCGAAGGAGCTAAGGGATTTGTGTCACGATAAACATCAAATAATCTCGCATTATAAAAGATCTATCATATTTGTGGAAAGTTTAGCAGGTATAACTGAAGAACAATGGCGTACCCCTATAGAGCCTGGGAAATGGACGGTTGCAGAGGTCATTGGACATCTTACACCGTGGGATGAATTTGTGTTAAAGCAACGTTTACCGTTTCTTTTTATAGAGGGGAGCTTACCAAAAGGTCCAGATGTAGGAGAGATAAATGCTTGTGCAGCAAGGAATAGCCGTGCACAAAGTAGAGAAGAAACGATAGCTAATTTTATCCATCAGAGACATCAGTTAATTGACGCGCTTTATGAAATAGTGGATGAACAATGGCAGCAGCCTTTTACTATAGGTGCTTCAGAATTAACACTTTACAGTTATTTTGCTAGTTTAGAAGATCATGATTTGCATCATTTTTCTCAAGTACAAAAAGTTTTAAAGAATATAGAGGCTATAAAATGGATATCAAGCATTTAATCGATTACTATGCACATGCGTCTGTAAAATTTACGGATGTTTTTACAAATAGGATGGAGCCAGGCCAAGTAGACAAAGGTCGAACAACAGCCCCGGGGAAGTGTGGATTGGTTGTGCCTCTTGCTGGTAACGCTATATTTAGTTTTAACGGTACCCCTTATGCAATGGAGCCAGGTATGGTCGTACATGCAGGGCCACAAATGCCAATCGAAATTAAAGCTTCTGATGATAAAGGATGGGAATACGCAGTTGTTCATTATCAACTTTCTCCCGAAGAGTCAATTTTATATCCATTATCAACTCAGCACTTTTTAATCAATACAGGCTATCATACTAAAATTATTGACTATGTACAGCAGTTAATAGAAAGTCAAGCAATGCCGGGTAATATATCAATATTCAAAGCAAAGACTCTATTTATGAATCTTTTGGAAGCCATTCTTATGTCGGCAAAAGTGAAGGTGCTCGATACGGCAAGTGACCAGATGGAGCAAGCTTTACAGTATATACATGAGAATTATGCTACAGAACTTTCTGTTTCGAAAATTGCTGAAGAATTTGGCGTGGAGCGTCGTAGGTTTGCCTATTTGTTTGAACAGCATACAGGGATGAATCCTAGCGTCTACTTAACGGAATATCGTATCCGACGGTCGAAGGAGTTACTGAAATATGACGATTCGCCAGTAGCGGAAATAGCAGAATGTGTAGGTTATATAGACTGCTTTTATTTCAGTCGAGTATTTAAAAAATGTACTGGAATGTCGCCGACAACATATCGAAAAACAATGCTTGAAGAAGCTAAATACTTATAAAAAAGTTGTTTCTTTAAAAAGAAGCAGCTTTTTTTGTGCTCGGAAATCGGCAAAAGTCCATGTGATTCGTGAAATCGTCCATTCACAACTGATTTCCTCTTTGTTAGGATAGTATCCGTAAATGATAATAGATATCAATTAAAAAAATGCTATTGACTTATAAATGAAAATGATTATCATTATCAATATAATCAAGTTCGTTAGGGGAGAATATCGATGAATAAATATTTTAAAATGTGTGCTCCTGCTCTATTAGCTCTATCTTTGGCTGCGTGTGGAACGGATAAAGCAGAAGAGTCATCAACATCTACAAATAATGCAGAAGAAACTAGTGCAACAGAAACGCAAACAAATCAAGCGAAAACACAAACGATTACATACTTAGGCGAAAAATATGAAATTGCCGCAGATGTTAAAAATATTGTAGCTGCAAGCTTAGAGTCTATGGAAGATGCGGCAGTGCTTGGTATCAAGCCTGTTGGTGTGCTTGATATCGGTGGGAAAATTCCAGCATATCTTGCTTCTGAATTAGAAGGTGCCGAGCTTGTTGGAAATAAAATGACACCGAATACTGAAGCCATTCTTCAACTTGACCCAGATGTTATTTTAGGTTCCTCAAAATACCCTGAGGAAATGGCTGAAAAGCTTAATAAAATTCAAACGATGATTCCGTATTCACATGTCTCTACAAATTGGAAAGAGAACTTAACGTTACTTGCACAGCTTTCAGGGAAAGAAGATGAGGCAAAAAAAATCATTGCAGATTATGAAGCGAAGGTTGCTGATTCCCAAGTGAAATCTAAAGAGCAATTAGCGGACAAGCAAGTTCTAGTTATTCGAGTACGTGGCGGCATCATGTATATCTATCCTGCAGGCGTTTACTTAAACCCTGTTCTATATGAAGATTTAGGGGCTCCAATACCAGAGGTGTTAAAAACTGCAAAGGCACAGGCTGAACTATCTCTTGAAACATTAGCCGATGTTAATCCTGATGCTATTTTCCTTCAATTCGAGGAATCAGAAAATGCTGACGCACCAAAAGCGTTAGAAGAGCTACAAAAAAATCCGATCTTTACAAGCTTAAAAGCATCACAAAATAATCAAATTTTCGTGAATGCCATTGAACCTTTAGCACAAGGTGGTACTGCATGGTCTAAGGTGAAATTCTTAGATATCGCAGCTGAAAAATTACTTAAATAGTATAAAGAGGCTGGTAGTAGATTTGGTGGTATCACCAGGCTATTACCAGCCTTTTATAAGTTAGAGGAACTCAGTCTAAGAACGCCACGTCCTGTGGCAATGACTGAGTGGCCAACATCATGTTGTGTTGCTGTCGCTTCGCTTTCGCACAGAAAACATTTGTTGGCCCAACGCCTCCGGACGCATTGTTTATCCGCGCGACAGCGGCAAATGTTTTCTGTAGCGACGGCTACAATTACGTCGAGGCATATTTGATATAGAAAAAGGTGTGGAAGTTGAAAAAAACAAACATTGTAGCATTTTCAATATTAGCAGCTTCTCCATTCCTAATTGCGATTGTGGCATTAGTATCCGTTATGTACGGCACGAAAGACATTAGCGCAATAACGGTATGGCAGGCGATTACTGCGTTTGACCCTTCGAATGTGGACCACCAAATTATACGAACAGGACGTATTCCTAGAATTGCAGCTGTTTTATTGGTTGGAGCATTTTTAGCAGTAGCTGGCGCAGTGATGCAAGGTATTACACGAAATTATTTAGCGTCCCCATCATTAATGGGCGTGAATGATGGTTCTGCATTTGTGATTACGTTAGCAATCGTATTTTTCCCAGGGCTTCCTAATTACCAAATGATTTTACTTTCTATGCTCGGTTCAGCATTAGGCGCAGGGATTGTATTTGGTTTTGGCTCTTTAATTCGCAATGGTTTATCACCAGTAAGGCTTGCCATTATTGGGACGGTCATTGGTACGTTTTTAAGCAGTATTGCTACAGCTATTGCGATGTATTTCCAAGTATCACAAACGGTAAGTGTTTGGTATAACACAAAGGTCCATATGGTGGATATGGATATGCTCATGCTATCTATTCCATTTGGGTTAGTTGGTTTAGTGCTTGCATTATTATCAGCTAAGGCTATTACGATCACTTCATTAGGAGAAGATATCGCTATTGGACTTGGGCAAAAAACAAAAGCCGTGAAAATAATTAGTATGCTTGCCGTTGTATGTTTAACAGGAACGGCTGTTGCACTTGTAGGAAAGATTGCCTTTGTAGGGTTAGTTATCCCTCATATTACACGTTTCCTTGTTGGCGTAGATTACCGCTTTATCATTCCGTGTGGAGCTGTAGTAGGTGCGTTTTTCTTAGCGCTTTGTGATGTGCTCAGTCGCTTTGTTAATTATCCATTCGAAACTCCAATCGGCGTCTTAACGGCATTGGTCGGTGTCCCATTCTTCTTATATTTAGTTCGTAAACACGGAGGTGAAAAACGTGCGTAAAAAAACCTCAAGTGTATTCGTAATGACTGTTTCAATATTGGTGTTATTAATTTTTGGTGCAAGCTATCTCCATCTTACAAATGGTGTCTTTGATATGTCGGTGATGGATATCTTAAAAACATTGCTACGAATTGAGTCGAACCCTAAATTTGATCTTGTCATTTTTGAATTCCGGTTACCACGTATTGTCATTGCAGCATTAGTCGGTGTTGGCTTAGGAATGGCGGGGGTTGTGCTACAAGGTATTACGCGTAATGGCCTAGCAGACCCTGGGATTCTAGGGATTAACGCTGGTGCCGGTGCAGCAGTGGTCATATTTATGTTTTTCTTTCAATTACATCTTACATCAGCAGATATGAGTAGCTGGTTATCTATTTTGATGATGCCGATTTTTGGGTTTGTCGGTGGTGCGATGGCCGCTGTGTTAATTTTCTCATTTGCCCTAAAAAATGGCCATTTAGATATGCAACGGCTAATTTTAACAGGGATTGCGATTAATAGTGGCTTCGGAGCATTGTCATTATTTTTATCATTGAAAATGAATGCTCAGGATTTTGAAGCTGCTGCAGTTTGGATGGCAGGCTCCATTTATAATGCAAACTGGATTTTTGTTGTGACTATGCTGCCGTGGCTTATTTTATTAGGCTTTTACGTTTATCGGAAATCATATTTGCTCGATTATTTTCAATTAGAAGAGGATAGTATTACTAGCTTAGGGATAGCGGTAGAAAAAGAGAAAATGAAGTTGTTATTGGCGAGCGTTGGCTTAGTCAGTGCCTGTGTATCAGTATCAGGTAGTATCGGTTTTATTGGATTAATGGCACCGCATATTGCTAAACAGCTTGTAGGTATACAACATCGTTACGTCATGCCAGTAAGTGCATTAATAGGTGCGGGATTGCTTATTGCAGCTGATTTTATAGGAAAAACAGTATTTGCGCCGTCTGAGCTGGCAGTTGGTATTGTTGTCTCGATTATCGGGATTCCATATTTCTTATATTTACTAGTGAAATCGAAGGCATAGGGGGAAATCGTATGCAAACGGCATTTAGAATGGAAAATTTGGCTTCTGGCTATGAACAGGTTCGTGTGTTTGAAGGCTTAAATTTAACAATAGAAGAAGGAAAGATTACGACTATTATTGGCCCTAATGGATGTGGGAAATCTACACTTTTAAAAACAATTGGTCGTATATTAAAGAAGCAGCAGGGGACGGTTTATTTACAGGACCAAAACATGCAAAATTTATCGACGAAGGACATTGCGAAAAAGCTAGCTATTTTATCACAGACTCCTATTGCACCAGGTCAGTTAAAGGTTGAGGAGCTCATTGCTTATGGTCGTTATCCACATCGAAATAATGTGAATCGCTTAACAAAAAAGGATGAGGAAATGATTGAATGGGCTTTAAAGGTGACAAATACGATGGAGTACCGAAATCGAGAGCTTTCTCAGCTTTCTGGAGGTCAACGCCAACGTGTATGGCTTGCAATGGCCTTGGCGCAAGAAACGAGTATTTTGTTGTTGGACGAACCGACAACTTATTTAGATATGGCACATCAGTTAGAGGTGCTAGAAATTGTGAAAAACTTAAATGAGCGGCATCGTTGTACGATTGTTATGGTATTGCACGACATTAATCACGCGGCGCGATATTCTGATCATTTAATCGCAATGCGACAGGGGGCTGTAATGAAAACGGGAACACCTGAGGAAATTTTATGTGCAGATGTTATGCGTAACGTATTCAATATTAATGCACGTATTATTCAAGATCCAGTTACGAAAACACCCGTATGTTACGGCTATGATGTTATGAAGGAGACCGACAAATGATTGAGGAGAAAGCACTTGATTATGTGACGCAAGAAATTGTATCGAAGTTTACGGATTATACGTATACGGTAAATATCTATGTACCGAATGGAGAAGTACCGGAAGGAGGCTTTCCAGTCTTATACGTATTAGATGGATCGTCTTATTTCCATCTTGTTAAGGAAGCGGTCCGCCTACAAAGTCGCAATGCACCTAAAACGGGTATTTTGCCAACTATTGTTGTTGGAATTGGGCATGGTGTGGACATGCATGAACGCCGGTTTTATGATTTTACAGGACAAGCCGAAACGTATACGTATCCTGCAAGATTTAAAGGTAAGGGCCATGAGAAACATGGGGGAGCAGAGAACTTCAGTACATTTTTAGAGGAGGAATTGAAGCCAAGTATTCAGGCTCAATTCCCTGTAAATATGCTGCAGCAATCACTGTTCGGGCATTCATTAGCGGGCTACTTTGTGCTTTGGCAATTATTCCATCATCAAGCAACTTTCCAACGTTATATAGCGATTAGCCCTTCTATTTGGTGGAATGAGCATGAACTATTCAGTTATGCTTCAAAATTTATTAAAGAGCGTCCATTTGCTTATGAAAAATTATTCATTGGTGTGGGGGAACTTGAAACCTTTATGGTGGATGATGCTCAACAAATTGCGAGCGATTTAGGAAAAATTATGGACATTGCGTTTTATGAAGCGTTGGAGGAAAATCATGCATCCGTCGTCCCAACGGTAATGAGTAAAGCCATTCGTTTTGTGAATAAAAACTAATAGTACAAACAACCGCATTATCTTGTGATGATGCGGTTTATTTTTGGATAAAAATTGATTGTTAACTAGAAGAACTGTATTTTTCTGAATACTCTGTAACAATGTGTGTAGAAAAATCGTTTCATAGGAAAGAGCCATGATTATAAAGGGGAGATGAAGTGAGGCGATGTATAGTTTTATTTTCAGTGTTGTTGTTTTTAGTAGGCTGTACAATGAATGAGAAAGCAGTTGCTCTGCCAGATGATTTGCCTGACTTTGTGCAAGAAAGTGATTTTAAATCAATTGATTGGGACAAAAAGGCTGTTGAATTTGGAGACAGAGGTATTATTGGTAACTCAAATAAATCAGGTGTTATTGGAGTCGATATGCCAAGTTTAAACACTCAAAAATGGATGTGGCATGTTTGGGGTATTGAAGAAGGACGTGATAATCAATTAACAATTGTCGGGTATCACAAAGATTCTAACACCATACATCCGATTTTAGTAAATGGTTGGAATATAGGACTTAGTGGATCTGTTAATGGTGCAGATGCACATGCACCTTCAAATGTGAAGATCCCGAAACCTGGGGACTGGGCAATTTTACTTTATACGAATGGGAGCTATTTTGATACGTTAATTTATGATATTACTGAATAAAAAATTAATATACCATATAATGTGACCCTCGTTTTGTAAGATAAAATGCTTACAAAATGAGGGTTTTACTTAGAATGATAAATGTGAATAGCGTGAAAAATATAAAATTGGTAATATGAAAATTAAGAACATAGAAATGGAGGATAGCTACATGACCGATTTTCGATATCCAATTGGACAATTTCAATTTCCGGAAGTAATGACAGCGCAGCAAGTAAAGGAATGGATAGAGGATATTCGTCTATTACCGACGCAACTAGCAGAGGCACTTAACGGAGCAAGTGAACAAGCCTTAATAAAATCTTACCGAGAAAATGGCTGGACGGTTACGCAGCTTGTCCATCATATTGCAGATAGTCATATGAATAGCTATATCCGTTTTAAGCTAGCTTTAACAGAGGATACTCCAACAATTAAACCTTATAACGAAGTGGAATGGGCACAGCTTCCGGATTCGGAAATGCCTGTTTCGGTATCTTATAAATTGATTGAAGGCTTACATGCACGCTGGGTTTATTTGCTGGAAAGTTTAACAGCAGAGCAAATACAACGAGCATTTTATCATCCTGATTCAGGCTTGATGACACTTGAAAAAGCTGTAGCCTTATATGCTTGGCACGGGAAGCATCATCTTGCTCATATTCAGATGGCTTTGGCGAAATAAAGGCTAAAATTTTTGTATTTAAAAATAGGCGATTTCTTGATTTGAAGAAATCGCCTATAATACGTTTAAATTAATTTTGAGTGTTTTCAATTTTTGAACGGGTGATGATACTGTAGGCTAACTTTTATCTAAGTCAATAGTATCTCTTATACAATATTGATTCCTGCACTTGCGTTACCAGCAAAAGTAGTAATAGCTGTTGCTCCTGTAGTAGTCATGGAGAACACCATTAGTAAACGATCACCAGTATTTACTGGCACTGAAACGTCTGCATTACCACTTGCAATCGTACCTGCTATTATTGATAATAATGGTAAACTTGGTAATAGGTCAACGAATGCTGCAGTAGGGCTGAAAACATTGCTTCCTGGAACTGCGCGGTAAATTTGTGCTCTGACTGTTGCTGTTCCTGCTACGGCTAAAACGACAGTTGATGCGATTGTTGCAGAAATAGATGTAATAGTACCAGGACGTGGAACCGTAAAAGCTTCTGTGGCACCAACGGCTGTTAGATCTATATTAATGCCAGCAAGTGTTATCCCTGGGACAGCTGTACCGAATCCTACAAGACTTACAGTAGTAATTAAACCAGAAATAGCGGATACTAAAATAACAGGTGTTACTCCTGATGAGTATGCGATAATTGAGCCTGTTGTTGGTGCTGGTGTAGTAATACATGCAGCGTCGACCGCTACGAAAGGTCCGAAATTTTCACATTCATTATTATTAGATGAGCAGCCGCACATAGAATTATTCATACACATTTTTACACCCCCTTTCTTCATTATTCTATTCAGCTAAGATTGGGGGGGGAGGGCAATTATCTAATTTGTCGTTTTTATATGTGGATATTTTGAAGCTTCTTTAGAGAAGCTTTGGCATTTTACGGGTACTAACTAATGGGACTTATTTTTTCAATTGACATAAAAAAAGTCCAATATGTATTTTCATACTTATTGGACGTGTTCTGTATTCTTATCCAGTTTTATTAAACTCTGTAAACCACTTTTTAAACTAACTCCATTTTCGAAAGAAATTGAAAAACAAAGAGTTCTTTTCTTTTTTTTGCCCTTCTTCAGTTACTTCTTCTTTTAACTCAGGTTGTTTGTTTACCTCTTCAATTTGTATAAAGGTTTCATCTTCTTCTATCTTAGCTTCAAAGACTTCAATTTCGGTACTTTTTAAAGTAGGGGATGTATTTGTGTCGTCTTGCTTAATAACAACTTTAGAAGCTAAAGGAATGACAGGTTCCTCAGCTGCTTTAGAAGCTAAAGGAATGACAGGTTCCTCAGCTGCTTCAGAAGCTAAAGGAATGACAGGTTCCTCAGCTACTTCAGAATCTACAGGAATGGCAGGTTCCTTAACTACTTCCGAAGCTTCAGAAATAGCAGGCTCACTTGTTATTACAGAGCTAATTTCATCTATAGTAACAGTGTTGTTAATTTTTTCGAGTTCTCCATAATTAACTAAATCATTTGCATTAAGGTCATTGTCAGTGGAATTATGGATTTCGGTATGCGGTAAAGTATTAGATTCATAAACACTAATAGGAATTTCCTGTACATTCGTTGCGTTTTTAAAATGGAAGGTGGATTCGGTAATGGTATTTCTATATAAACCATTATACATTTGGCTTGGATGAGTATTTATTGATTGAAAATATTGTTGATTAAAATGGCGTTCTTCAGGTACATTTCTTTGATTTTCATTGTGAGCAGAAGGTATACCATTGTTTACATCTAATTGTGCATTAATTGCTTTACCGGCCAGACTTTGTAGCATTTTATAAGATGGCTGTTTTGATGTATTCGCAGGTTGGCTTGTTGTCTGTGTAATGATCAGATCCCTTTGAGCACTGTTAGCAATAAATTTAGATGTGTTTTCAGTTTTAGGTGTAGTGGTTGGAGCTTCAGTGTTTTCAATAATGAGTAATTTGTTTAAAACCCTTAGTATTTCTTGATTCATTTCCTCAATCGTTTGATTCAGAGACTCAATTTGTGCCGATAGAAGTTTTATCTGCTCCTCATAGCCTCCGATGTGTGAATTTTGCTTATCATCTATTGTTTCAGTTAGCCCTTCTAAAAGTGCCATTTGCGTTTTAATCTCATCAAAATCCATTTTCATAAATAAATAATCTTCAATAGAAGTTCCTGTTTTTAATGAAGTTAACGTATCCTTGTAGGCTTCTATCTTTTGTTTCAATTTTTCAATGTCTCGAGTGGAGTATAATTTTAAATCTTCCATTGCATTTCACCCCTTTCAGTCCATTAATATTTTATTAAAAATATTTACTTTCTGTTACAACTATACCGGTCCTTTTAAACATTTTAGTTTCTCTTTAAGAAGAGGAGATGTAAGCAAAAACGATTCATACTGATACGCAAGTATTTTAATAAAAATCAGAACGAATTACTTTTTAGCCCATGCACTTTTAGTCAGAAAACATAAGATACAAACGAAAGGTAAAAAATTTATGGAGGTGTCAAAAGGATGCAAGATAATATGCCATCCCAATTGCAGGAACCAATTTGTATAAACGTCGATAAGGTATTCGACTGGATTGTAAAGGAAGCGTCGTTTGAGTTTTCCCCTACTGGACCAATTACTTTTCCAGGAGTAACAGCAACGACTAGCTTAGTAGGTGCAGTAGTTACATGTAATGTAGTTCCAAGAGCAACTAATCCTGTTGTTATTTTGAATCGTGAGAATCGTCAATTCTCCATCGATGGTGCAACGGTATGTCTTCAAAGTCTGACTATTCAAAAGAACTTTACTCTTACGTTAGTTGTTACTTTACCAAATGGTACTAGGTTCACAAGCAATCCTATTACAGTTTCACGTTGTGAACAAGTTACATTATGTGCGCCGAAAGGGACAGATGTAGAAATTTTATTCACAGATTTAGATTGTTTCGTGTGTTCAACAGGAACTCTAACAGCTGGAACAAACACAATTACGTTTTCTGCATTAGTAGTTACTATATCAGTTTGCCAAAGTATTCAATCTACATTCCCAGTTACTGTGGAATTCTTAGCGACTTTCTGCGAGCCAAGAGCAGAATTACCGTTCGCATGTCCAGGTGTAGTTCGCCCAGCGCAATGCCCTGCTGTATTCCCACCAGTCGGTTAATGGTACTAACACATAGAAGAACATCATATTGTAAAGAGAGGGTAATCCTCTCTTTTTTTTTATGGAAGGACGTAACTGCCACATAAAGAAGTTTGAAATTGCTTTGATTAATTCAATACTATTAGCAAGGGGGCACTGATTATGCTTACTCGCATCGATCGTGTAGAAGAAAAAATAAATGAGTTAAAAAACCAAACGGATTTTTATGTTCATGAAATGAAAAAAGCGATTGAGGAGTTGATCGTTCCGGAAAGTGTCAACGTTATTAGTTATTTCACATCCTCAATCAATATTTCTTATAATCCCGATGAGGAAAGCTTATGCCTGGGCTCTTATCATATTCGTAATATAGGTAATCAGCCTATAACGAATCCTTCTCTATGTATAAAGCTACCTGAAGATTCCCCATTCTCCTTCTCAGGAAGGTATGTCTATGAACATTTCGCACCAAATTTAAAAGGAAACAGTAGCTGGGAGAGAATTAATGATTCATCGAGCAAGGAGGAATTCTGGCTTAGACCTATAGGAAAAACAACGTTAGAGCCAAACGAGACACTATCATTTCCTAACTTTCAAATCAAATGGGGTCATAATTCATCTTATTCAGGAAGTATTATGGGTTTTACATATTGTGATCAGTTCGAAGAGGGTGTCGTCGTCTTAAATCCTATTAATCTCAATGGAATGAGTTATACACAGGAGGATGAAAATGAGTGAGTCTGAAAATATAAATCAAAAAATAGATAGTGTTGTCCATCAACTAATAAAGGAACAGCTTACGAATCTTTCTAACTATAGTAATACGAAAAATAATAGCTTTGCTTATCTCGAAAAAGGCACATTGAATTTACTTCTTGCCTATTTAATGTCAGGAGAAAAGAGAAAAGTTGAAGAAGTTGGCGATGAGGAAATAGAAATGAAGATGATGAAGCAGCTGGATGAGATGTTAGAGGAGAGTAAGGAGCAATTTGAAGAAGTGATTAGTTTACTTAAAAAATTGTCGTGATAGGAGGTGTAAGTGTGGATAATGATATTGTCAAAAACAATGATCCTATGCAGCTTCAGCAAATGATCATTTTTTTAAGAGCCGAATTAGCGAAGTATAAAAATGAAGTTAAAAGGCTTAGAGATGGTGATTATTATTCACTAGTCCTGAGATTAGAGCGAGAAAATGTTGAATTAACAAAACAGAAAAAGGAGCTTTCGATGGAGCTTTTAAAGCTGAAGAGAGACCATGATAGAACAATAAAAACTTACTTTGATGATATACAAGCGAGAGAAATCCAGAAGAAAAAACAACTTTCTTCGATAGAAGGTTTATTAAAAGAACTGGAAGAACTGCGTGAAGAAAATAAGCTAATAAAGGAATCTCTAAAATTCACTAAAGATGAATTACTACTTTCTATGAATTCAGATGCTAATTATAAGACTACAGTGGATGGCCTTGAAAATAAGTTGAATGTTTTTACAAGAGATATAGGCCAACAAATGAAGTCGATCATTGAAGCCATCGAAAGATCCCATTTAGAGCAAGCCGATTTAGACAATCTTAATAAGCATTTAGCCAAAGAAATAGAGGAGAAAAGCAGTGAGATAGCAAAATTATCGGAAGAATTAGCTGATGTAAAAAAACAAAGTTCTTCCCTAAGTGGAAAAACGAAGATGGATCCCGAGTTCCTGACACGTGTAGATGCCCAAGTGAATAAGGTATTGGCTCAATCAATGGATTTTGAAAAGCAGTTGAATCATAAATTACGCTTGCTTGAGGACCTGGATCACAAACTGAACGAGCTAACAATAGAAATCAATACTGATAAAACTGTATAAAATATGTTGTAGAAGGCTGTTTCAAAAGTAAGATGAAACAGCCTTTTCATGTTGCTAATTGGAAAACAAAAAAGATTTCGGCTAGGATTCCGAAATCTTCTTGTGAAATACGTGATTATAATTTGTTGCATCTCGTAAAGCTTTTTCTTCAATTGGAATGCGTACAGATAGCATTGTTATATTTAAAAGTGTGAAGCAGAAGGCTGTGAAGTATGCTTGAAACATTAAAGGCAAAAGAATAATTTCTAAACAAACCACTGCGTAATTTGGGTGACGCATAAATGTATAAGGGCCTTTCCGTACCACTTCTGCATTAGGCAATATGAGTATTTTTGTGTTCCAAAAAGACCCTAAAGAACGGATACACCAAATGCGTAATGCTTGAACGGCAATAAATAATAAAAACAATAACGGAAATAAAGGCGATACACTTTTATGATTAGTGGCTACTTCAATCATTAAAAACAAGAAAAAGGCGGCGTGCAAAGTAACCATATACGGATAATGAGAGGAACCGACTTCATAGGCCCCTTGTGAGAGCATCCATTTTTCATTGCGTTTTGCAATGAAAACTTCTGTCAATCTTTGTAGAATGACGAGGATCAAAATAATGTGAATCATCATGCTACTCCCTCCATTTAAGTAATACGGCTTCAGCACAAAAGCCAGGGCCAAGAGCGACGAGCAAACCAGTATCCTCTACTTGTCCTTCATTTAACATAAATTGCTCCAACACGTATAGCACCGTAGGAGATGACATATTTCCATGATATTTTAATATTTCCCGAGAAATGTCGGTTTTTTGGGGAGCTAAGTAAAGTGTTTCTTCATAGGCTGTTAATACTTTTTTACCGCCAGGATGTGCAATGAAATGGTTAAGCTGTTCACTGTACAGCTCATGTTCCAATAAAAATTGTTCAATGAATGGACCGAGCCAATTGGTGATGATGGCAGGAATACTTTTCTGAAAAACGACATGTAGGCCATTATTTTTAATATTCCAGCCCATAACATTTTCTGAATCTGGCATCCACTTAGAGCCGGTTCCGATAATTGTAGGTGTTGATTTTTTTACTGCGATATTCACTTCGTCTCCACAGACGAGTATACATGCTGCGCCATCCGCAAAAAGAGAGGCACCAATTAAATTGCTTTTTGAAAAATCATTTGGCTGAAAGGTTAGACTACAAAGCTCAACGCAAACGACAAGAACTTTCGCTTTCGGGTGAGCACGACAAAAATCATAGGCTCTACTAACACCAGCTGCACCACCAGCACAGCCAAGTCCCCAAAGTGGAATACGCTTAAGTCTGTCTGAAAAAGGAAGTTGATTCATAACCCGTGCATCAATACTCGGTGTGGAAATGCCTGTGCTACTCACAAAAATAATAGCATCGATATCTTTAGGAGAAATCGGTGATTGTAAAAAGGTTTCATTTTGTAAACAGGCTTGAATGACGTTAACGCTATATTGTGTAGCTAGCTCAATATATAAATCGTTACGTTCCTCAAAGGAATGATCCGTACGATGCCATTCCGGTGGCACACAAAAATGACGTGTTGCAATACCACCATTCTCAAACACTTTTAAGTAGCGTTCTAATTTAGGGATTTTTGCATAAAAAAGTTCCTTCGTTAGCTCCTCCGCATTTGTCTGTTGTAATGTGTACGGTGGTTTGTATGTACTGATCGAAATGATTTTTGACAATTCAACATCTCCTTCGCCAATAGTGGTCTTGTTTATTGTATGCAGGTAGGGAGGGGATACATGCTTGTAAGTTATAATTGACAATTTCGGAAGATTCCGTTATATTGAAAATAACAAAATCGAAAGTAGGTGATGTGACATGATGAATAGAGCCGCTATTAACGAACAGCAATTCGGTTTGTTCAATTTCACACGCCTAAAATATACAATTTAACCACACATAGTAGCGAGATTTAATTCATGATTGTGGTGTTTTGTATATTCTCTTAAATGTGCCTGTGAACCTTGTAACTGCCGAATTGCGCAGAGACATGGTTTTTTTGTGTTTATTTTCAAGTGATGATAAACGATATGCATATTTAGGAGGAAAACAAATTGAATTTAACAACTTTAGGATTTTTAACATATTTTGAAGATCAAATGACTGGATTTAAACAGGAGGCTAAGCTAGCGAACTGTGTGCCGGCTAGGGTTACATTGGAGCATAAGCATTCCTATCGTGTGCTGGCTGAAGAAGGAGAGTGGCTGGCAACGATTGCTGGACATTACGCGTATACATCATTAGCACGTGAGGATTTTCCCGCAGTTGGGGATTGGGTGCTAGTTGAGAAAATGCCTGGTGAGGAAAAGGCGATTATTCATAAATTGTTTACTCGAAAATCAGTCTTTTCACGGAAGGCCGCGGGGGCGGAAGTACAAGAGCAGATCGTAGCATCGAATGTTGATATCGTGCTTCTAGTGATGAGCTTAAATGCAGACTTTAATATTCGTCGTTTAGAACGTTATTTAGTAGCTGCGTGGGATTCAGGTGCGAAGCCGGTCGTTGTATTGACGAAGGCTGATCTGTGTGAAGATATTGCTAGTAAAATACGTGAGGTTGAGTCTGTAGCGTTCGGTGTGGATATTTTTGTGACTAGTGCTCTGTCAGGTGAGGGCTTAGAGGATATTCGTGCGCTATTTACGGAAGGCGTAACAGGAGCATTGCTCGGTTCTTCTGGCGCAGGGAAATCTACATTGACGAATGCCCTTAGCGGTGAGGACTATATGAAGGTTTCGGATATTCGTGAAGATGATGCGAAGGGGCGTCATACAACTACACATCGTGAATTAGTTTTATTGCCAGGTGGTGGCTGTTTAATTGATACACCTGGAATGCGAGAATTACAATTATGGGATCAGAGTGACAGCTTATCTTCTAGTTTTAAGGACATTGAGGAACTTTCTACAGCCTGTCGTTACAGAGATTGCAAACATCAGAAGGAGCCGCATTGTGCTGTACAGCAAGCCATTACAGATGGTGTGCTTGAACAATCCCGCCTTCAAAGCTATTTTAAATTGCAAAGAGAGCTTGCTTTTATCGAACGAAAAGCAAATGCACAGGCAAAACTTAATGAGCAACGCAAATCAAAGCAACTTGCGAAGGGGAAGAAAGGTAAAAAATCTAATTAAACGAAACATGATATGAGGGTGAACGGTTATCTCATAGTTGGGGGACACACATATGACAATCCAAAACATAAATCATTTATTATTTTCAGTTTCAAATCTAGAGGAATCCATTGCATTCTATGAAAAGGTTTTTGACGCAAAATTATTAGTGAAGGGGAAAAGTACAGCCTATTTTGATGTAAATGGGCTGTGGCTTGCCCTGAATGTAGAAAAGGATATTCCTCGTAATGAAATACATCAATCCTATACACATTTAGCTTTTTCTATCCATGAGGATGATTTTGACAAAATGTATGAAAAGTTAATCCAACTTAATGTCAATATCCTAGAAGGTAGACAAAGAGATGTGAGAGATAAAAAATCGATTTATTTCACAGATCCAGACGGTCATAAGTTCGAATTTCATACAGGGACTTTACAGGATCGCTTGGATTATTATAAAAAGGAAAAAATGCATATGGAGTTTTTTGATGTCTAAAGGTTGCAACACTCTTTCTAATGAATACGTTGATAATAGTAGAAGGGGTGATTTTATGAAAAAAGCTATTATTTTTGATATGGACGGTACTTTATTTCAAACAAATCTAATATTAGAGCCAGCACTTGCGGCAACGTTTGATGTGCTGCGCGCAAAGGGCTTGTGGCAGGGAGAAACACCAATAGAGAAATACCATGAAATTATGGGGGTTCCATTACCTGTTGTGTGGGAAACGTTATGTCCTATGCATACGCTAGCGACACGGGAAGAAAGCAATGCATTATTCCATGTTAAGCTTATTGAACAAATACAGAATCGTCAGGGTGCATTGTATCCACATGCAGAGCAAACACTGTCTGCTTTGGCGGATAACTACGATTTATTCATTGCTAGTAATGGACAAACTGAGTATTTACAGGCGATAGTAGAAACTTATCAATTACAACGTTTTATTAAAAGTACATATAGTATTCAGTCCATTTCGAGTGGTCATAAATCGGATTTAGTGAAAAAGGTAATTGAGGAAAATGCCATTGAACGTGGAGCAGTCGTTGGTGATCGTTCTTCTGATATTCAAGCAGCCCATGACAATCAGTTATTCTCTGTTGGTGTTCGTTTCGACTTTGCACAGGAATCAGAATTACAGAAAGCTAACATAGTTATTGATGATTTAAAAGAATTACTTGATTTAAAATTAGGATAAAATTTTATCGAGAAATAGGAACGATTTATCGACATACATTGCAATTCATAATCAAAAAGAGTAAGATAGTGGAAATCTATAATAAAAGCATTGATAAGGAAAAGTAAATTGGATAAGCATTATATAGAGAGCCTCTGTTGGTGGAAATGAGGTAAATGTCCCCTTTTGAAAATGACCTTTGAGCTTCGTACCGAAAGCAAGTTTGCGAGTAGATTACGACGAGATGGGCACTCGTTACAACAGCGGCAGTATCCCTCATTGAAATTTGAAATGAGACGCACTGATGGAGGCAAATAGTGAGAGCTATTTGTAAATATAGGTGGTAACACGGGTATACTCGTCCTAATCAATTTTGATTAGGGCGTTTTTTTATACATTTTTTCAGGTGTTTTGGTTAAGTGAATATAGGTTTAGATGAATAAAAATGGTTGATCAACACACCTTACACTTTTTACATTTTTTCGAGGGGAGCAACTTAGGATGACAATTGTTATTGGAGGCGCGTGGCCATATGCAAACGGTTCTTTGCATTTAGGGCATGTTGCTGCATTATTACCGGGCGATATTTTGGCTAGATATTATCGACAAAAGGGCGAGAAGGTATTATATGTTTCAGGAAGTGACTGTAATGGCACCCCGATTTCTATTCGGGCTGCACAGGAAAATACGACAACGGAAGCAATTGCTAATCATTATCACGAAGAGTTTTCAAAATGCTTCAATGAATTAGGATTTACCTATGATTTGTATACGCGGACAGATGCGCAGCACCATCATGAATCGGTTCAAACAATTTTTTTACAGCTATTAGCGAACAATTTTTTATACAAAAAGAAAATTGAACAGGCTTATTGTGAAACGGACAAGCAGTTTTTGCCTGACCGATTTGTCGAGGGGATTTGTCCAAACTGTGGTGCGATGGCACGTGGTGACCAATGTGATAATTGCTCAACCATTTTAGACCCACTCAATTTAATCGATAAACGCTGCAAGATTTGTGGGAATGCGCCAATTATCAAGGAGACAGAGCATTTTTACTTTGCCTTTAGTCAGTTTCAGGGGAGGCTAGAGACTTATTTAGCGGGGGCAAAGGCAGAAAAACGCTGGCGAGACAATGCCTTAAGTCTAACAGAGCGTTACTTGGCAGAAGGGGTTCCGGATCGTGCTGTAACAAGGGATTTACCAAATGGAATAGATGTGCCAGTACCAGGTTTTAAAGGCAAAAAAATATATGTGTGGATTGAAGCAGTAGCAGGCTACTTAACGGCGAGTTTGGAATGGGCAAAGCAGCACCAAATAGCGATTGAAGATTTGTGGAATGAAGAAACGATTTCATATTATGTGCATGGTAAAGATAATATCCCGTTCCATACAATTATATGGCCAGCCATTCTAATGGGGATGGGAGCGAAGACATTACCTACACATATTGTATCAAACGAATATTTAACATTAGAAAAACGAAAATTATCGACGAGTCAAAACTGGGCGGTATGGGTGCCTTATATTTTAAGTCGATACGATGCAGATTCTATTCGTTACTTTTTAACAATGAATGCGCCAGAAAATCGCGATACGGATTTCTCTTGGCGAGAATTTATTTATAGTCATAATGGTGAATTACTTGGCGCTTACGGTAATTTTGTTAATCGTACATTGAAGTTTTTAGAGAAATCGTTTGATCGTCAAGTGCCTCATGCAGAGGTAGATGACACTATTCGAAAACGAACAACTCAGCTGTTTAATGATGTTGGGAATCATATAGAAGCGGGTCATTTTAAGCAAGCATTAGAGGCTGTTTTTGAATATATTCGTGCGGCTAATCGCTATTTTGATGAGCAGCAGCCATGGCTACAGGCGAAAGAGAATGTGGAAGCTGGAAATCAAACATTAGCGACATGTGTTTATATCATTGCCAACCTTGGACAGCTATTACATCCATTTTTACCGTTTTCAGCTGAGAAGGTGAGAAAAATGTTAGGGATCAAAGAAGTGAAGTGGCATGAACAAGTAGACTTACCAACAAGCATTAGCGAAGTGACACCGCTGTTTGAACGTCTTGATGTGGCACTAATTGAAGAGGAATATCAAAAATTAGTTGAGGGCAGTCGATAGGAAAAGTAAAAGCAGTATGACTCCAAATAGTGTCATACTGCTTTTAACTTCTTTCAGATGAAAGTAGTTAAAGCCTCCGGCGGATGTCACGGCATCGGAAAGGAGTGCTTAGGGGAATCATCGCATCCATGCGATAACGGCTAACTGACCTGCATCGGTAAAAACGCCGCGTCCTGTGGCAATACCGAAATGACCGACATCGTGTCGGCCCTTGTGCAGGCCTAAGCACAAAGCCGATTCCGGACGCAATTATGCCGAGGCATAATTGATCTATTATTTAGTTCATAACAGGCGTTAATTTAGCAACAACAATACTGTTGATGGCATTAATATAAGCTAGCGCACTCGCTTTTAAAATATCTGTATCTGCAGCTTTTGCGATATATTTTTCACCTTCATGCTCGATTGTAATTTTTACTTTACCAAGCGCTTCTTTACCGCGCGAAACACTATTGATATTATACTCTACAAGTTTCACATCGATGTTTGTAATTTCTGCGATGGCTGAATATAGGGCATCAATTGGACCTGAGCCAACTGCACTTGCTTTAAATATCTCCCCGCCTTTACGTACTTTCACACTTGCTGAAGGGAAACTTACGTTGCTGACGACTTGTAAATCATCGAAATCAAAGAATTGATCACTATAGTGAGTGGCGTTAGCATTGTTTGCATCATGCTTTTCATAATAGCTTTCTACAATAACATATAAATCGTGATCGTAAACTTCTTTCTTTGCATCAGCCAGCTTTAAGAAGTCTTCGAAGATTCCTTCGAATTCATCCGCTGTAAGATTTGAAAAGCCAAGTTTTTCAAGAGCATTTTTCACCGCGTGACGTCCAGAGCGAGCTGTCAGGACTAGCTCCATATCGTCAAGACCTACATCTTCTGGATGGACAATCTCATAGGCATCACGAGATTTAAGAAGACCGTCTTGATGAATACCAGATGAATGGGCAAAAGCATTATCTCCAGTAATCGCTTTGTTTACTTGTACGTCTAAGCCCATAAAGCTTGAAACAAGACGAGACGTATTCATAATTTCTCTTGTGTTGATACGCGTCTCAGCATTGTATACAGAGCTACGTGTCTTCAATGCCATGACTACCTCTTCTAATGCAGCATTTCCTGCGCGTTCGCCAATTCCGTTAATTGTACATTCTACTTTATCTGCACCGTTTTTAATCGCAGCAAGCGTATTAGCAGTTGCCATTCCAAGATCATTATGGCAATGAACACTTAACAGAACGCTATCGTCTAAGTTTTTCATACGATCATTTAGTTTATAAATCATCGCTCCAAATTCTTCTGGTTCTGCAAAGCCGACTGTGTCAGGTACATTTATCATTGTTGCACCAGCCTTCATTACGGCTTCGATGGTTTTCCAAAGATACTCGAAATCTGAACGAGAAGCGTCTTCTGTTGAATACTGGACTTGTGGTAGAAAAGTTTTCGCATATTTTACTGCATCTACGCCAATCTGTAGAATTTGATCCTTGGATTTACTAAATTTTTTCTCAACATGAATATCAGAAGTACCGAGTACCATATGAATCATCGGATTTTCTGCATATTTTACAGCATTATAAACAGCATCAATATCTGCCTGTACAGCACGTGCTAAAGCAGTAATCATAATGTCGCTTGTATTCCCAACTTTTTGTGCAACAGCTTTAACTGCATCAAAATCTCCTTGTGATGAAGCGGGGAACCCAGCTTCGATAATATCGACGCCTAATTTTTTGAGTTGCTGAGCAATCTCTACTTTTTCATATAAATTCAGTTTTGCACCTGGCACTTGCTCGCCATCACGTAAAGTCGTATCAAACACCCAAATTTTTCTTCCCATTTTCAAACACTCCTTTTGTAGTAGTAATATTGATATTGTCTCTGCTTTTAACCTTTAGCTCTGCTAGAGACGAAATCCACACCTAGGCCAATAAAAATAAAAAAACTCGCCTCTATATAAAAATATAGAGACGAGTTTATGCTCGCGGTACCACCCTAATTGACTTTCTCTTTATAGAAAAAGCCCCCTTATCGACAGCTATCACTGTCTATCCCGTTAACGGAGGAAACCGACGTCCCTTACTTAAAGTTCAGGGAGTGGCTCATGGACGAGTTCAAAATGTGTGCCTATCGGTTTGCACCAACCACCGACTCTCTACAAGTACACTTTCATTTCTACTATTTCCAATCTTGGCCTACAATAATGTGTTGTTGAAAGCAATAATACGTGGATATTGTTGGTTTGTCAATAATATTCTAAAAATTATTTCTTTTCTGTCTTGTTCGATAGTAGTACCTTATTATGGATTCGAACCTTTAATAACATTAAAAAGCTCCCTTATTTTTGACTTATCTCCGAAATTTGAGGATGGTATTGTTAAATGTATGCCATGTATATAGGTTGATTGGAGTGGAGGCTGGGCGACTCCTTGGGGATCAGCGTCACAGATGAGACCCTGGAGCGAGCAGCGCGAGTGAAGCGGCTCATCGGACGCCCGCAGGAAAGCGCCCAGCCGGAACGGAAATCAACCCTACGCTATGATAATAATCATTATTTCTACAATAAATGTAAATATTTACGAGATAATAAATGGGTAATTAACAGTTTAGAAAGAGGGCGTGACAATGAAATTTGTATTTGATTTAGACGGTACGATTTGCTTTAAGGGACAACCATTAAGTGAGGGAGTTACTAATGCTTTAGAAGCTTGCATCGAAAACGGGCATGAAATCATTTTTGCATCAGCTCGTCCGATTCGTGATTTACTACCAGTATTACCTGAAACAATGCGAAAATTTTCAATGGTAGGGGGAAATGGTGCATTTGTTGCACGGAACGGTGAAATTATTGAGGTAACAGCGTTTGAAGCAAAAATTGTAGAAGAGATTCAAAATATTATTTCAGCATTTGGATTGCCGTATTTAATAGACGGTGATTGGGATTATGCATATACAGGTAGTGAGACACATCCAATTTATCAAAATTTAGATCCATTAAAACTTGCGAAAAATGTTTCGTTGCAAGAGTTGAAGGATATAGTGAAAGTTGTATTATTCCCTGGAGGGCAACGTAATGAAATAGTAGGTGAACTAAAAAAACTACCAATTTCGTTATATGAACATACATCTGAAAATATTGTAGATATGAGCCCGAGCGGCATAGATAAATGGAATGGTTTAACGAAGTTAGGTATCGCTGAAGGTGAATTTATCGCATTTGGAAATGATACGAATGATGCGTCCATGTTTGCAAAGGCAAAAGAAAGCGTTTGTGTAGGTGAACATAAAGTACGCGAGCTTGCGTCCTTACAAGTACCGAGTGAGGAAACGGCAATTATTAAGATGTTAAGTGTGTTAAATGAAAAGTACAAGGAAGAGGCTGTAATTGATTAGATTCCCGTGCTACTCGTACTGGGAATTATTCATAAATCGAAGAATCTTGTACACATAAATGAATGTTATCGATAGATACCATCTAGGGATAATCAGAGCCCATTCTCATATAGGAAGATGTTAAAAAGGAGAAGACGATATGGCAGATTCTAACACAATTTTGTTCCTATGGCAGCTCTCATTTTTCATTTTTGGAGTCTCGTTAATAGTAGGTATTTTTAAAAAGTCTTGGGTTTTTATGCTGATAAGTACAATTACATTTTTGCCTATAGCATTATATTTTTTAGGAGCAGTAAATGCTTTTAAATATATTGGACTAACACCATTTGTTCTTTTCATTTTAACTTTATTATTTTGGTTTTTAAAAAGAAAAGGATAAATATATTTGTTTTATGAGCTGACTTTGCACTCGTAGAATCAATGATTTTCTACGTTTTACCAGGTAGATGCTTTGAAAACAGCTCATACGTTTAACTATAGTCGTTGTGCTTCGAGGCATAATATTGTTAAAATGCATGCAATGTATTAAGTTGATTGGAGTGGAGGCTGGGCGACTCCTTGGGGATCAGCGTCACAGATGAGACCCTGCAGCGAAGCGAAGCGGCTCATCGGACGCCCCCAGGAAAGCGCCTAGTCGGAACGGAAATCAACCCCACGTTATGATAATTAGCTATTATAGAAACTTTACCAAATTCCTTACTCCACTTTAAAACGCGCAACCTGTGTTTGTAATTCCTCGGCCATGTTTGATAGTGTCGCAGCGGAAGCGGCCACTTCTTCAATAGTCGCAAGCTGTTCCTCGGAAGCAGAAGCTACATTTTGTAGATTGGAAGAAGACGTCTGTGCGATTGTTGCAATTTCATCAAAGGATGCGTAAATTTGCTCAGCGCTTGATGACATTTCCTCTGAAACTGTCGTTGCTTCTTGAATTTGTTTGGATACATGCTCGGTCAGTTCAACAATTTTTGAGAAGCCTTCCTCCGCTACTTTTACAACTTGCATACCTACTTGAACCTCTTGTGTACCGGTATCCATAACAGCTACGGCGTGGTGTGTATTCTGTTGGATTTCTGAAATCAAAGTTGAAATTTGTTCAGCAGATCGTTTGGATTGCTCCGCTAATTTTTTTACTTCATTCGCAACTACTGCAAATCCTCGACCATGATCTCCTGCACGTGCTGCCTCAATTGCAGCATTCAATGCTAGTAAATTTGTTTGCTCTGCAATATCTGTAATGAGGCTAATAATATTTCCGATTTCAACAGAATGGTTTTCTAAATCTT
This sequence comes from Lysinibacillus sp. NPDC056959, assembly GCF_042674095.1. Classification (NCBI taxonomy): domain Bacteria; kingdom Bacillati; phylum Bacillota; class Bacilli; order Caryophanales; family Bacillaceae; genus Lysinibacillus; species Lysinibacillus sp. NPDC056959. The sequence continues at coordinate 126,070 of NZ_JBHURE010000007.1, forward strand.
TCACAACGCTAGCAGATTCTAAAACCGCTGAATTGATTGTGTCCATCTGTGTAATAACACGGTGTAGTGATCCATTTCCTTTATTCGCTTCCGTATTTGTCTCTATAGCAAGCTCTGAAACAGCAGCTGTAGTCACAGCCAATTGTTGAATGCCTTTTGTCATAGTTTTCATAGCTACCGAGCTTTCAGTAGCGTTTTTCCCTTGAGCTTCGGAGCCGCTTGCTACTTCTTGTATAGAGGAAGTGATTTGTTCTGTCGCTTGAATAGTTTGTTCAGCACTTGCGGTTAGCTCAGCAGCAGAGCCACTTACTTGTACAGTGTTATGACGTACATTTGTAATAAGATCCTTTAAGTTTGCCGCCATTTGATTAAAGGCAAGTGCTAAATCGCCTACTTCATCACGATTTTTAATTTGAATTTGCTCAGCTGTCAAATCGCCCCCAGCAATCTTTTTCGCAGTCTTTGCCATTCCCCTGATTGGGCGGGAAATAAGGCTTCCCATGATCATAGCAATTATCAGACTAATGACAACAGCAAAGATACCAAGAATAATCATTTGGAATTTAATATCTTGAATATCTTTTGATGTAGCAGCGATTTTTTCTTTTATATATTCATCTTGGTAGTTAGCAAGGTTAGCTACACGTTCATCGAATTGTTTAATAATTAGTCGGCCTTGTGTGCTATCAAGCTTTACATATTGTTCTGTTTCTCCATCTGCCTTTAATGAAAACATTCGATCTGCGAACTGTTGGACATCTTGCTCGCTTTTATTGATTGCCTCTAATAATTCAATTGATTTTTGAGAATCGAATGATGCCATTAATTCATCATATTTCTTTTTAAATTCTTCACGGGACGCCGTATTACTTTGAAAATTTTGCTTGTCTCCAAGTAATAGATAGCCTCTCATATTTACAATTTCTTGTTTAGCAATTGCGCGGAGCTCTTGTATACTAATAGATTTTGTTGTTTGTTCTTCAAGTAACACGCGATATGTCTTGTTTACGGAATTAAGCTGTTTAAAATTTAATCCGATAGTGCCAATTAATACTAAAATAACAATAAAAAAACCGAGTGTTAGCTTCTTATAGATAGTAAATCGCATAGTTGTCGTTTCCTTTCTCAGTAATTTAGTAGAAATGTTACAAAAAAATGAAATATGTATATACCATTTATATCAGATTATATTAATTTTACAAAGTATTATGAGAATTTCTACTATATTGAATAGGAAGAGTAAGGACGTAAGTTGTAGATAAAATGATAAAAAAGGTAGAATAAAGTGCCGTTTCACTGCTAGTGAAAGCGGATAGTTATGTGTATATTGCAAACAATTAAGACAATTTGCGCAAATTTGAAACTAAATGAACTGTAGTAACGTAGAAATGGTAAAGGAATAAGCAAGGATGTGGGAAAATGTATAGGCCTGTTTTGAAATTGCCAAAAACAACATATGAAAAGATTTGGGACTATATCGGTGGTGGATTATTTGTACTGTCTATCCTTTATATTTTTGTCATGTGGGGCAAACTACCCGAGGAGATTCCAGCTCACTTTAATGGCGCAGGAGAAGTTGATCGCTGGGGTTCTAAAATAGAATTATTTATCCTTCCGTTTATTGGACTATTTCTATGTATTTTTCTAGGGTTCCTTGAAAGGGTTCCGCATACGCATAATTACCCAGCACGCTTAAATGAAAGTAATGTTGAAGCTTTTTATTTGAATAGCCGAAAAATATTAAATGAAGTGAAAAACCTTTGTCTCATTTTATTTGCAGCTATATCCTTCCAAATGGTACGCATTGCACTTGGTGAGGTAGAGAATCTTGGCTGGTGGTTCCTACCGATAGTGCTAATTGGAACAGCCATTCCGATAATTAAAGGTATAGTAGCGACTACCAAAATAAAATAGCTTATTTCAATGTAAACGAAACGCTCGAGAAAATTTGAGCGTTTTTTTTGTACGAATTTTTCATTAAATCAGCTATACTATCAAAACTAAGAGAAAATTGTATGGATCATTAAAAGAGGTGTCAAAACTATGCAAAAGAAATTTAAAGTAAAAGATGGATTGTCCATTGCTATTCATAATCAGCCGCAGGAAATGTTACTAGAGGGGATACCCCAATCAGGGAATACACCCCATGATCGAATCATTACCTTTGTATTTACTATTGATGAAATGGTAACGTACTTACAAAATGAAATAAAGTTAAACACTCTCGTGGAACAAGGCTATTTATTTTTTGTGTATCCGAAAAAAGGGAATAAAAAGTATGAACAGTGTATTCATCGCGATGAAATCTTCCCGGCTATTCAAGTAGACGATGAAAAATACATTGTTGGCAGTGATTATAAATTTGCGAGTCTTATGTCTTTAGATGAGACATTTTCAATATTAAGCATAAAAAGAGATGGCAAAAGCCGTGGCAAGAAGAAGACAGCGAGTAGTCAATGCGTAAGCGACTATGAAGGTATGATTCCTCAATTGCGTGATTCACTTGCGGAAAATACGGATGATTTAACATTTTATGATGGATTAACACCGGGCTATCAAAAAGATTGGGCCCGATATATTTATAGTGCGAAAAAGGAAGAGACGCAGGTAGCGCGCTTGGAGGAGATGCGTGAAATTATTAGACTAGGCTACAAAACAAAGGAATTATACCGAAAAGCAAAGGCAGAAGGTAAAGCATAAATAACAAAGAGACTTTATTGTTTCCTTTTAGTGATGCTATATTCATTGTCATTGGCAATCCTATGATTAGCCTAGTATCCATTACACAATAGAGCGATTAAAAACAGAAATCAGATTGGCTCATTATAAAAAATTAGGGATGATATTTAGTATGAAATTTAAGTTGATTGGAGTGTAGACTAGGCGACTCCTTGGGGATCAGCGATATAGAGGAACGAAGGCTAAAGCATCACGTCCTGTGATAACGCCTTCGTGACCAACATCCTGTTGCCCCAAGCGGCTCAGCGGACGCCCCCAGGAAGCTTTGCTCTGTGCGAAAGCGAAGCGGCAGCAAATGTTTTATCTGTACGAAAGCGAAGCGACAGTAACAACAAAGCGCCTAGTCGAAACGGAAATCAATTCTACGTTATGGAAAGAGTCTTTTATAAAGATATACACCTAGCAATAATACTATATTGAAAAGGGGGACAGAGTATGAAAAACACTTATATTGAGCAAGTAGATGAAAAATGGCAGGAGGGTTTTGCTAAACTTGTAGATGTGGTAGAAAGCAATTTACCAGAGGGTTTTGAAGAAAATATGAATTATGACATGATAAGCTATGTTGTCCCGTTATCTACTTATCCGAAGGGTTACCATTGTACACCGAATACTCCTTTACCCTTTATAAGTCTTGCTGCACAAAAACGTCATATTGCGGTTTATCATATGGGCATTTATGCAGATCAAGCGTTACTCTCGTGGTTCCAAGAGGAATATGCGAAACGAGTTCCGACAAAGCTTAATATGGGGAAAAGCTGTATTCGTTTTACAAACACTAAAAATATTCCGTACGAATTAATTGGAGAGCTCGTTTCGAAAATGACACCAGCACAATGGATTACAAAATATGAAGGGGAGTTAAATAAATGAAAAGTGCCACAACGTTTCTAATGTTTCAAGGACAAGCCAATGAAGCTATCCAGCAATATCAACAATGGTTTTCGGAGTTACAAGTAGACAGCTTAACTTATATGGAAGACTCACAACAGGTTGCAATGGCTGTTCTTCATTTAAAGGGTTTGAAAATAATGGTGAATGATAGTGTGATACAACATAACTTTACATTTACACCGTCAACTTCTATCTTTGTGGAATGTGAGTCTATAGATGAAATCGACAGTCTGGTTGCTCAAATTTTAGAAGGTGGACAGGCGTTAATGCCTCTTGATAATTATGGGTTTTCAAAGAAATTTGCCTGGATTCAGGATCGTTTCGGTGTATCTTGGCAACTAACATATAATTAAATTTAGGAATAAATGAATATGCCTCATCGTCAAAGTTAGGGATGACTTTTTTTAAAACGTATACTATGTGTATAAGTTGATCTTCGTTAGAACTGGGCGACTCCTTGGGGACCAGCAATCGAGGAACGAAGGCTAAAAGCATCACATCCTGTGATAACGCCTTCGTGACCAACAGTCCCTGCAGCGAAGCGGATGTTTTCTGTGCGAAAGCGAAGCGTCAGCAACAAAGCGGATGTTTTCTGTGCGAAAGCGAAGCGTCAGCAACAAAGCGCCTAGCCGGAACGGAAATCAACCTCACGCTATGGTGATGAAGCCATAGACATGAATAAATGGATGGAAAAAGCTCTTATGCCATTAGAGGATGATACAAAAATCCAATGCGTAGGGCACGATCATATTAAAAGGAGAATAGAATATGGCCGTAACTTTAGTGAGACACGCTATAAAATATGCTGAAGCAATGCATGCACTGTCTTCTATGCCACAGGTTCGAGATGCGCTAGGGTTACCTGCTGGAAAAGTGGAAGATACGATTAATTTTATTAAACGTGAGTGTGTGGACGAAGAAGCAGGAAAGACAGTTCCTCGTGTTGTTTTAGATGAGGAAGGACAACTGATTGGTGTAACGGCGTTAATGTTTATTGATCACAATAAAAAGAGCTGTCATATTGGATCATGGCTAGGCTATGAATTTTGGGGTAAAGGCTATAATCTTCAATCTAAAATTGCCATTTTAGATATTGCATTTTTTGAGTTAGGGTTAAAGTATGTTTTTGCAGGAGCTAGAAAGGTCAATATTCGCTCACAAAAGGCACAGGAAAAGTTGCCTTTTATTCGACTCGGAGTTGAAAATGATTTTCCGAAGGAGCATTCATGGCTAGAGGTCAAAGAAAAGCAACCTTGTGTTTTAAATGTTTTTGAGCGCGAAGATTTTGTCCAATATCGTACATCTTTAAAGAAAGTGGAAGGTGTGAGGGAAGACTATTTACCACAATTGTTATTGGCCGATGAAAGTGAAGAAGCTGTTCGGAAATATTTAAATGACGGTGAATTATATGAGATTAAATGTGGTGAACAGTTAGCGGGTGTAGCGTTACTTCTAGAACAGGCTGATAAGACAGTAGAATTAAAAAATATTGCGATCATACCGAAGTATCAAGGTAAAGGGCTTGGAAAAGAAGCGCTTCGTCAAATAACTACAATTTGTCAAACACAAGGATATCAAACGATAATAGTTGGAACTGCGAATTCTAGTATTGATAATATTGCGTTCTATCAAAAAGCAGGTTTTCGAATGGAAGCAATTGAAAAAGATTTTTTCAGTAATTATCCAGAGCCAATCTTTGAAAATGGAATTCGTGCGCTAGATATGATTTTCTTTTCAAAGGCATTGTAAAACAATATAGACATAAGAAATACCCGTCCAACTTGAGTTGTGCGGGTATTTTTATTCGCCAAGCAACAGTGCCATCAACTTTTCTTTCGAATGTAAAAAATCATCAAGCGTATAGCGATCTAAGACTGATAAATAAGCTTGTAATGCTTCATATAATACGCCTTTTAGCTGACATTCTGGTGCAATTTTGCATAGATTATTTTCTTTGTCAAAGCATTCGACAAGATGAAAATCCTCTTCTGTATGACGCACGATTTCACCAATTGTAATGGTTTTTGGATCAATCGCTAGGCGAATTCCTCCGCCCCGTCCTCGAATTGTCTCAATATAGCCCAATAATCCAAGTTGATGTGTCACCTTCATTAGATGGTTTTTCGATATATTGTAAGCATCAGAAATTTCTTGGATAGTTGATAATTGGCCTTCATCCTTTGCACCCAAATAAATGAGTGTTCGAAGAGAATAATCGGTGTATAAAGTTAAGCGCATAAGAACACCCTACTTTCTATAGTTCAAAATAATTATAGCATTTTTACATTGAAGTATAATAAATTCAATACTTTTTTAAAGATGTATTTAAAATACATTAATTATGTCCATTTTGTTAAAGATGTATTTTACATATTGCTTTAAGGAATTGATAGCGTTATATTGTAATCACGAAAGGATGGTATGCGATATGTTAAAACAAGAAACAGTACAAATTATTAAAGCGACAGTTCCTGTATTAGAAGTTCATGGAGTGGAGATTACTAAAACGTTTTACAAAAATATGTTTCAAGCTCATCCAGAATTATTAAATATTTTCAACCATACAAACCAAGAAAAAGGCCGCCAGCAAACAGCATTAGCAAACACAGTTTATGCTGCTGCGGTTCATATTGAAAATTTAGAAGCTATTTTACCAGCGGTGATGTTAATTGCTCATAAACACCGTAGTCTAGGTATTTTACCTGAGCACTATCCAATTGTTGGAGAAAACTTACTAAAAGCGATTAAAGAAGTGCTTGGTGATGCAGCAACAGATGATATTATTAATGCTTGGGCTGAAGCATATGGCGTCATTGCAGATATCTTCATTCAAGTAGAAGAAGAGCTATATCAAAAAGCTGAGCGTAATGGCGGTTGGCGCTTATTTAAACAACTGAAAGTGGCGAAAAAAGTAGTAGAAAGTGATCTTGTTACATCTATCTACTTTGAAAATGAAGACGGTACGCCGCTACCAGCTTATGAGCCAGGTCAATATATCAGTATCCGTGTGAAAGTACCAGGCGAACAATATTTAATGAACCGTCAGTATACGCTTTCGCAAGCAGACGCAGAAGACGGCTACCGTATTTCAGTGAAACGTGAAAGTGATCATACGCCAAATGGTAAAGTATCTAACTTTATTCATGACGTATTAGAAGTGGGAGATTTAGTGGATGTAAGTGTTCCAGCAGGGCTATTTGTCTTAGAAGAAACTTCTACTCCTATTACATTTATAAGCGGTGGTATCGGTGTAACACCATTGAATAGTATGCTGCAATCACTAACAGACGATGCAACAAACGAAGTGAGCTTTATCCAGTGTGCACGCAATGAAAAAGTTGTAGCATTTAGCGATGACATCAAAAAGAAAGTAAATGTGCTACCAAATGCGTCATATACAGCGTTATATTCGGATGAAAATAAGAAAATCTCAAAAGAATTGTTAGCCGAAAAAGTAGCCGATAATGCAGATGTTTACGTATGTGGACCTGTTGGCTTTATGGAAGCAATCATTGAAAATTTACATGAGATCGGCGTGAAAGACGAAAAAATTCATTATGAATTTTTTGGTCCAGCAATGCAGTTAGCCAAATAAATAATGATCTGCCCCCTTGTTATAAGAAGCAGTTTTCTGCACTTGTAGCAAGGGGTTTTTGTGTGCGCAAATATGAAAAAAAGTCATTGTATTTAAAATAGTAAAAAAAGTCATTGAATTCATAGTAAAACAAGTGGTAATATACCCTATAAGAATACTAAGGTATCGGAAGGGGAATGACGATGGTTCAAATGGTTATAACAGGACTTATTTGCGGAGCTTTACTTGGATTTGTTATGCAACGTGGTCGTTTTTGCTTAACTGGCGGATTCCGCGATATGTATTTAACAAAAGATAACCGTATGTTTTACGCATTACTTATTGCAATAGCAATCCAAAGTGTGGGTGTATATACCTTAATTAGTTTAAAGGTATTTGAATTCAGTGCTGGTTCGCTACCAATCGTAGCTGTTATTGTTGGTTCGTTTATTTTTGGAATTGGCATTATTTTCGCAGGTGGTTGTGCAACAGGTACTTGGTATCGGGCAGGGGAAGGTTTACTTGGCAGTTGGATTGCATTAGCTGGTTATATGCTTGTAGCAGCAATGATGAAATCAGGCGTATTGTTGCCGATGGATACGGCTATTAAAGAAACGAAAATTGAAAGTAATTCTATTGCCGAGACACTTGGCGTAAATAACTGGTTGATTATTACGATTTTTGTAGTAGTCGTTACATTTATCATTTACCGTGAGCTAAAGAAGCCACGAGTGAAAATTCCGGGGTTAAAGCCGAAAAAAACGGGATTAGCACATATACTATTTGAAAAACGTTGGCATCCATTTATAACTGCAACAATTATTGGAGTGATTGCAACTTTAGCGTGGCCATTAAGTGTTGCTACTGGACGCATAGGTGGGTTAGGCGTTACAACACCTTCTGCTAATATTTTGCAGTTTTTGGTGACTGGACAAATTAGCTTCATCAACTGGGGTGTTTTCTTAGTGCTAGGTATTTTCTTAGGATCATTATTAGCAGCAAAAATGAGTGGCGAATTTAGATTCCGTATTCCAGATACAAAAACGGCGATTAACAGCTTATGTGGTGGACTTATGATGGGGTTCGGCGCAGGTTTAGCAGGAGGTTGCTCAATTGGTAATGGATTGGTGATGACGGCGATGATGACTTGGCAAGGATGGATTTCATTAGGGTTTATGATTTTAGGTACATGGACTGCATCTTACTTTGTGTTCGTTCGACCAAGTAAAAAAGCTAAGCAAGCTACAGAAATAATACCAGTATAAAAAAAGGAGTGCTTTCATATGAAAAAAATATTAGAAGTTATGGGAATGGTTTGTCCATTTCCTTTAGTAGAGGCAAAAGAAGCGATCAAAGGCTTAAATTCAGGCGATGAATTAGAAGTGCAATTTGATTGTACACAAGGTACAGAATCCATTCCTCGTTGGGCAGCTGAAGAAGGGCACGAGGTAACGGAGTATGAGCAAGTTGGTGATGCGGCTTGGACAATTACGATTAAAAAGAAATAATTTAAAGTTCATATAAGCGAGAAATTCGATGATAGCATCGTCGAATTTCTCGCTTTTTTTATGAAAAATTAAAGGGAGATGTAGATAACTACCTGAGATTAACGGGATAAAACGTTGATACAGAAGGGGTATAACATGGAAATGACGTTTAAGAGAAAATTAGAGCTTTCATGTTGACAATATACCTAATGGGGTATATTATAAATCTCGTAAGCAAGTTCAATCAATCGTTTTGAAAGGAGGCGTGAACAGTATGGCTTACGATGTAAAAACAGCTAATCGAGTAAAGCGAATAGAAGGTCAATTGCGTGGTGTTTTACGCATGATGGAAGAAGAAAAAAACTGTAAAGATGTAATTACACAGCTATCTGCCGTGCGTTCTGCGGTTGATCGAACTATCGGAGTAATCGTTAGTGAAAATTTATTGGAGTGTGTAACGACTGCTGAGGGGGATGCGGGAAAAATGAATAACGCCATCCAAGAAGCAATGGATTTAGTCGTTAAAAGTAGATAGATTTTATATACCCTTAATAGTATCAAGTTGGAGGCGATATTACTTGGAAACATGGATTATACTTGCTGTTGTTATAGCATTTTTCGTTTGGCGAATGAAGCCAACGAAAGGTGTGCAGTCAATTTCAGCGGCACAATTGAAAAATATTCTAAATGAAAAGGATAAAGTTTTTGTTGATGTGCGTACACCTGCCGAATATAAGGGGCGAAATATTCCGCAGTTCAAAAATATTCCGCTTGGTTCTAGCTTTGACAAGTTACCGAAGGACAAAGAGATCGTTGTCATTTGCCAAAGCGGTATGCGTAGTAGTCGGGCATGTAAACAGCTGAAGAAACAAGGATTTGAGCGTGTGACAAATGTCCGTGGAGGCATGAGTGCGTATTAGGAGGAGAATAGTATGAAGGAAATTTCAGTAATGGAAGTACAACAAGCTTTAGAGCAAGGGCAGGCAATAAATTTAATCGACGTACGTGAAGTAGATGAAGTGGAGTCAGGACACATTCCTGGCATTATTCATATCCCACTTGGCTTACTTGAATTTCGTATGAATGAGCTAAATAAAAATGAACCATATGTTATGGTCTGTCGATCAGGTGGTCGTAGTGGTAGTGCTACGCAGTTTTTAGAAAGCCAAGGCTTCGATGTATCTAATATGGTTGGTGGCATGCTTGCCTGGAATGGTGAAGTAAAATAAGAAGGTGAAGGGAACCTGTAGCGCTTGCTATATTTTTTTATCAAAAATAATACCTGTATAGGTATGAGGGGGAAGTTATGAGTATTAAGGCAGATTTTCAGCTGGATGCCATGGGACTTTCTTGTCCTATGCCAATTGTTAAAACGAAAAAGGCAATGGCTGATTTAGTAGATGGTCAAATTTTAGAAGTATCAGCAACAGATAAGGGTTCGAAGGCGGATATTACTGCATGGGCTGAATCTGTGGGTCATCAATATGTTGGGACAGTGGAAGAAGGAAGTGTGCTTAAACATTATATTCGTAAATGCTCAAACGACACGATGGGTGAGCAAACTTTTGAACATACAATTGAGTTAAAAGAGGCAATGGCAAGAGGAGGACTTATTCTCGATGTTCGTGAGGAGGCAGAGTTTGCTTTTGGTCATATCGAGGGAGCAAAGTCAATTCCGATGGGTGAGCTAGAGGGACGCCTTTCTGAACTTGATAAAGAGCAAGAAATTTATGTCGTTTGTCGAACTGGGAAGCGCAGTGATTTAGCTGCTCAAAAGATGGCGGCACATGGTTTTACAAAAGTATTTAACGTTCTACCAGGGATGACTTCCTGGACGGGAAATTTAACAAAACATATTTAGGAGGAATTTATTATGTCAAATAAAGTAGCGATAATTGCAAGTAACGGTGGTCTTTTCGATGCGTATAAGGTGTTCAATATTGCAACGGCAGCGGCAGCTACGGAGAAAGAAGTAGCGATTTTCTTTACATTCGAAGGATTAAATTTAATTCATAAACAAGGAATGCATACATTACCTATGCCTGCGGGAGCGGAGCATTTTGCAGAAGGGTTTGCTAAAGCTAATGTACCAGCAATTCCGCAATTAGTGGAGATGGCGCAGGAATTAGGTGTGAAGTTGATCGCGTGTCAAATGACTATGGATGTAATGAGTTTAACGACAGATGATTTTATTGAAGGCATTGAAGTTGGGGGAGCTGTGACGTTCTTAGAGTTTGCAAAAGATGCAGCACCGTCATTAACGTTCTAATAAATATAAATAATTCACTATATAGGCGGAGAGGACAATCCTTTCCGCTAAAAAAACCAATAAAATAATACCTTAGGGGGTAATTGGAGTGTCAGTTCTAAAATGGAGTGCAGCAGAAGTAGCGAAAAAAGTAATTAATAATGAAGAATTATTTATTTTAGATGTTCGAAATGCGGATGCATTCGAAGATTGGAAAATTGATGGCCGTAAATTTGAATACCTTAATATTCCGTATTTTGAGCTACTAGATGGCGTTGAGAATATTTTACCGGAGATTCCAGCTAATAAAGATGTGTTAGTCGTTTGTGCGAAAGAAGGGTCATCACTGATGATAGCTGAGATGTTATCAGATGCAGGTCGTACGGTTGCTTATTTAGCTGGTGGAATGAAAACGTGGAGTGAATATTTAGAACCGATTAAAGTTGGAGATTTAACGGGTGGTGGTGAGCTTTATCAATTTGTACGTTTAGGGAAGGGCTGCCTTTCTTATATGGTCATCTCTGAAGGTGAAGCGGCGATTATTGACGCAGTTCGTTTTACTGAAGCATTCACAAGCTTTGCAGAAGAGAAAAACGTAAACATTAAATATGTGTTCGATACACATTTGCATGCTGATCATATTTCTGGTGGACGTCATATAGCTGCAACTACTGGTGCTACGTATTATTTACCACCGAAAGATGCAGAAGAAGTTGTATTTGACTATACACCGTTACTTGATGGCACAGCTGTCCAAGTGGGCGCCTCTCGAATTGACGTAGGAGCGATTTATTCACCTGGTCATACAATTGGTTCAACGTCATTTGTTGTGGATAACAAGTATTTATTAACTGGTGATATTTTATTCATTGATTCAATTGGACGCCCTGATTTAGCGGGTCTTGCGGAAGATTGGGTTGGTGATTTGCGTGAAACACTTTACAAGCGATACAGAGAATTATCGGATGATCTAATTGTTTTACCAGCTCATTTTATGATGATCGATGAACTAAATGAAGACGGAACTGTAGCAAAACATCTTGGACAATTATTTGCTGAAAATCACGGATTAAATATTAAAGATGAAGCGGAATTCCGTAGTGTCGTAACAGAACATCTACCTCCACAGCCAAATGCATATCAAGAAATTCGTCAAGTAAATATGGGTAAGATTACGCCAACGCAGGATGAGCAGACAGAGATGGAAATTGGTCCAAATCGTTGCGCAGTTCGATAGTCTGTTTAACTTCTTTCAGCGGAAATCCCTCACATCTATAGATGGTGAGATTAATACGGATTTAAGGTACTTTTCAGTGGGTGTCCAAACATCTGCACCTGTCGCTAGGCTTTTGGTACAAAAGACATCCGCTGAAATAGAGGAACTCAGGCTAAGAATTTCACATCTTGTGAAAACGCCTGAGTGACCGACATCGTGTCGGCCCTCACGCAGGCCTAAGTACAAAGCCGAAACCGGACGCAATTATGCCGGTGCATAATTGATGAGATGGGTAAATGTAATGAGTACGCATGCATGGTTATAGCATGGAAATATCGTGAAGCGAAGGCGCTCATCCTTCGTAAAGTCGTGAAAAAACAAAAAGAACCGGCAAAATCGCTTACAAGCTTTGCTGATTCAAAGGAGAAAAATATGAAATCAAATTTACAACTAGATGCAAAGGGCTTATCTTGCCCAATGCCTATAGTGAAAACAAAGAAGGCTATGGATACATTGACTTCGGATGGAATTTTAGAGGTTCAAGTAACAGATAAGGGGGCTCTTGCGGATATTCCTGCTTGGGCCAAAGCTGGCGGTCATACAATTTTAGACAAATCTGAAGACGCTGGTGTCATTACATTCTTTATTCAAAAAGCTTAAAACTGGTGAGGGTTGTCTCTTCTATTGGAAGTTTAGAACAACCCTCCTTTCAATTGATATAACAATGCCATTAAGGCTCCGGTGACCAGAAAGAAGGAAAAAAGATGGATTTAGCATGGATTATTACAATATTTTTGATTGGCTTTGTAGGTTCATATGTATCGGGAATGCTAGGAATTGGCGGATCGATTATAAAATATCCAATGTTATTATATATCCCGCCTTTACTTGGTTTTGCAGCATTTTCAGCACATGAGGTATCAGGGATTAGTGCGGTTCAAGTGTTTTTTGCCTCTATTGCTGGGGTATGGGCATATCGTAAAGGTGGTTATTTAAATAAATCACTAATTATTTATATGGGTGGTGCCATATTAGCAGGAAGTTTCGTTGGTAGTTATGGCTCCCAATTTTTATCTGAAGCAGGGGTTAACGTCGTTTATGGTGTATTGGCGTTGATTGCTGCAGTGATGATGTTTATTCCTAAGAAACAAATTGACGATAAGCCGTTGGATGAGTTAACGTTCAATAAACCGATAGCGGCCATATTAGCATTCGTTGTTGGTATTGGTTCGGGAATTGTTGGTGCAGCTGGTGGCTTCTTGTTAGTACCTATAATGCTAGTAGTGCTAGGTATACCGACACGTATGACAATCGCTACAAGCCTTGCTATTACTTTTATATCCTCAATAGGCGGGACGATTGGGAAGTTGATGACGGGACAAGTTGATTATTATCCTGCAATCATTATGATTGTAGCTAGTTTAATAGCGGCTCCACTAGGTGCGAAAGCAGGGAAAAAATTAAACACAAAAGTTTTACAATCTATTTTAGCGGTTCTTATTTTAGCAACTGCCATTAAAATTTGGATAGATATATTGTAGGAGGCTGTAGAAAATGAAAATTGAGATTTTCTCGGATTTCACATGTCCGTTCTGCTATATTGGCAAAAGAGAATTGGAACGCGCCATTGACTCGGCAGGTTATTTAGGGCAGGTAGAAATTGAATATAAAGCATATCAAATTGGACCAGATACACCTAAGAAAGATGCACCAACTTTATATGAGGGTATGGGTGAAAAATTTGACTCCTCGATAGAAGAAGTGAAGGATATTACTAAGGGTATAGCAAAGCGGGCCGAAGAGGTTGGGTTGCATTACAATTTTGAAGATATGAAAACAGCGCATACTGAAAAAGCTCATCGATTAGCAAAATGGACACGACAATTTGGTAAAGAGTCGGTCTACACGGAAGAGCTTATGAATGGTTATTTTGCGGAGGGAAAAGACTTAAACGATGATATGTTCTTGTTAAAAGTCATAGAAAATATAAACTTAGATGTTGAAATAGCAAAGGGTATTCTGGCATCAACTGACTTCGGTGAAGCTTTAGACAGAGATCGATATGATGCTCAACAGCTAGGTGTACAAAGTGTTCCGTTCTTTGTTTTTGAAAATCGTTACGGTATTAAAGGTGCAGAGCCGAATGAAGTTTTCGTACGAACATTGCATCAGGCGGCGAAGATAGCAGGTGTTCAGCCGGTGCTAAAGATGATAGGTGATGGTGAAGCTATTTGTGCTGATGGTGAATGTAAATTATAGTAGAACGCTAAAATGTCGGGTACAATGCTGTGCTCGGCATTTTTATATTCATTCGGAAATGTTGAACTGCACGAACGTGAAGTGTCAGCTACAAATTCAGGAAATAGTACATACTGCAAGAGGTATTAAGTCTCGTTTAATGTGTTGTAGAACAACGAATTTCACAATTTTATCCTCTAAATGATTCTATTTGCGTGAGATGTGAGAAAAGTCACATCGAAAAAGATGCTATTTTGCTAAAATATAGGTGATTATACAAAGGGGGGTATTATAGATGAAACCTATAGTAGCAGGAGTAGCGGGGGTAGTGCTGTTAGCGGGCACACTTTTTGTAGGAGCAGCCATTAGCGACAAAATTTTAGGGGATGCAGAAAGCAAAGAAGCCGATGTACAAACGAAAGTACCAACAACAGCAGCTGCTCAGTCAGTTGTCTATGCGCCACCAAGTATTGAAGAAGTACCGGATGGACCTATGAAGGAAGCAATATTATATGGGTATGAGCTTGTCAATAATACACATGTTGCTGCAGAAGAATATGTTGGGAATCAATTGTCTTGCACAAGCTGTCATGCGGGGGCAGGTTACGATGAGCAAGTTTCGTCACTAGTGGGTGTTATGGCGGATTATCCCCAATATATCGCGCGCTCTGGTGATATTGTAACGATTGAGGAGCGTATTAATGGTTGCATGGTTCGCAGTATGAACGGTAAGAAATTTGACATGAATAGCAAAGAGTTAGAAGCGATGGTCTCGTACTTCTCTTATATTTCAGAAGGTGTACCTATCGGGGCGGAACGTGAATGGGTAGGTACAAGTAATATGAAGGACATTCCTATACCGGATGTTAAGAATGGTGAGGAAGTATATGCTCAGTCTTGTATCGCGTGTCACGCGGCAGATGGCTCAGGTAATGGTGCTAATACAGGTCCGGCATTATGGGGTGAAAAATCATTCAATGACGGAGCGGGTATGGCAAGAATGTCAAAAATGGCTGGCTACATCCAAAATAATATGCCAGTCGGTGCAGCTGGTACTTTGACAGATCAAGATGCCGCTGATTTAGCAGCCTTTATTTTATCGCAGGATCGACCTGAATGGGGAAATCATAATAAAGATTGGCCAAAAGGCGGACGTCCAAATGATATTATGAATAAAGAAAAACGGGAACAAGTTAAAAATGGCACAATAAATTGGGAGAAAGTACTTTCTACTAATTAAATGAAAGGGGATGCTGCTAACTAGCGGCATCCCTTTCGTGTTATTTAAAATTGTAGGCCGTGACAATTTTATCTCTGTTAGTTGTTGCATCAGTGAAATATTCATACAAGCAAATACCGAGGAAGGATCCAGCGACATTAAAGACATTAGAGAAGCCATTGTTCTGGAGGGTCATTACAGCATTGTAACTTCGCTGGCCAGATCGGCAATGTACATAAACGGGTCTATCTTGTGGAATCTCATCCAAACGTTCGCGGAGCTCACTTAACGGAATATTATGCGCATGAATGAGATGACCTGCCTCGAATTCATTTCTTTCGCGGACATCTAAGAAATAGGCGTTATTTTCAACGAGATCTCTAACTTCGTCAACTTTTACTTGTTTATAATGACCATATAACTGGTTTTGAGCAACGAGTGCAGCTAAATTAACAACGTCGCGTGCGGTGCTAAACATTGGAGAATATGATAGCTCTAGCTCTTTTAAGTCTTCTAATGTGCCTTTCATTGTTATCATAGTTGCAATAACGTCGATGCGTTTGTCAGCATTGCCTTTTCCAATCGCTTGCGCACCGAGAATCTTCCCGGTCGGCACTTCGTAAACAAGTTTAAAATGAAGTGGGTTACTATTTGGCATTAAACCAACTTTGTCTGGGGCGATCAAGTACACGCTTTTGGCTTGGAAGCCATGTGCGAGCGCTGTTTTTTCATTTAAGCCCGTTGTGGCACACGTGTAATCGAAAATTTGCACGCTTGAAGAGCCGATAACTCCTTTGTTTTGTTGAGGTATATTGTACATATGGTTAGCTGCTGCTCGTGCTTGTCGTTGCGCTGGGCCTGCTAGTGCCAGGCGAGTTTGTTTATGAGTTAGCTGATGGAATACTTCTATAGCATCGCCCACAGCGTATATAGAAGGATCAGATGTTGCGTAATTAGCATCAACTTGAATGCCGCCAAGCTCACCTATTGCCAGTCCGGCTTCTTTCGCTAAAGAGATTTCGGGACGAACGCCGATAGCTAATACAACAGCCTGTGCTTTCAATTGTTTACCGGAATTCAATTCTACATAATCTGCCGTAACCTTAGCTAGGCCGTCATTGACGATGACATTAATTCCTTTATCCATCATTTCTTTGTGTAATATTTGTGCCATATCATAGTCAAATGGCGTCATGATTTGTTGACTAAACTCAACGAGTGAGACATTAAAACCGGCAAGTCGTAAATTTTCTGCAACCTCCACGCCTATAAATCCGCCACCGATAACAGCGATATCCTGTATGTCATCGCTTTGGATATAACTGTTTAAACGGTTAATATCCACGACGTTACGAACCGTAAAAACGTGTGAAGAATGAACGCCGTCCAAGTTTGGAACAATTGGACTCGCGCCAGGAGATAACACTAATGTATCGTAGCTTTCTTCATACTCAGTGTCAGTAGTTAAATTCTTTACAGTAATGCTTTTATCTTTTCGGTTAATATGTAAAACTTCTTGATTAACACGTGCTTCAATCTTGTATTTTATTTGAAAGGCTTGAGGTGTCATTAAGATTAATTTGTCGCTGTTATCAACGATTCCACTAAGATGAAATGGTAAAGAGCAATTTGAAAATGAAACGTTCGGTCCTTTTTCAAACATTATAATCTCAGCCTGTTCATCGAGGCGACGAATACGTGCAGCGGTCGAGGCACCGCCTGCGACACCGCCGATAACTAAAAATTTTTTACTCATGAGTAAGCACATCCTTTTCTTGTAATATACATAACGGGGTATGTTGTGGATAAACCAAGACTTTTCTTGTGTCGATAATGAATAAAACTGTGGATAAATATTGATTTAAGTGGATTATATACCCATTTGGGTATTTTATCAACAAAAATTACTGAGTAAAAATCATTGTACGTGGATAAATACTAAAGAAGTAAACAAATAGACAAAATTTTGGGGATAAACTTAGTAAAAGAAATTAAGTAACCGGATTTGCTTATCACTAAAAGTTGGGGATATCAGTAAAATATGATGATTTTAACTGATTGTAGCGAAGGGCTACTCGACTCCTGCAGGAAGCCTTGCTCTGCGCGAAAGCGAAGCGTCAGCGACAAAGCGAGTAGCACGTAGCGGAAATCAGAGCCTTCTAAGGGAGGGAAGTGACCACTGCGTAAGGATGATGAGCCTTACATTTGTTATACTAGCGGTATTAGGAAGTGGTATCGGAGGTGACGCTGTTGATTTTTTTGAAATTTTTAATCCAAATCATTGTTGTATCAGGACTTATTTATTTTGTCAGTGGCCGATTAATTGGTTCAAATATTAATTTCATACGTAGGGTTCTTTCTGTAGTCATTAGTGTGACGCTAACGTCCTTCGTTTATTGGTATACGTATTTACGTCATACAGATTTTTTATACGAACCGATGATGCAAACAGTGACAGAGGTCAGCACACTTATTTGGATTGGTAGCATGCTACTAATTTCGATGTTGCTCTATCTCGTTTTTGAGCTTTTCGATCCAAGCGGTATGAGGGCTACAGATCATCGTAATGGGCAAAAAAATTTATTCATGCGCCTTCGAAGCTACTGGCGACAACAAAAGCGCTTGCGTCATGTTTTGAAAATAGCAGTGACAAATGGCGTTGTTCAAACGATTAAATACGCAAGACAACGTGAAAATGAAAAAGAGCTTGCCATTGCTTTAAGAGTAACTTTGGAACAATGTGGTGGGATATTTATTAAATTTGGTCAAGTACTTTCTACTCGTAAGGAACTATTTTCTCCTATCTTTATTGCCGAGTTAGAGAGGCTACAAGATAGTGTGAAGCCTTTACCACCAGAACAGGTAACACAAATTTTAGAAGATTCACTTCCAAAGCCTATGAATGAAATATTTGCAAACTTTCAAATGGAGCCTATTGCGGCAGCATCCATTGGACAAGTACATAAGGCGCGATTGAAAAATTTTGATGAAGTCGTGGTAAAGCTACTGCGTCCAGAAGTGAAGGGGATTATGCGAGACGATCTCGACATTTTGGAGGAATTCGCTAATTGGCTTTCGAACAAGTCTACATGGGCTGAGTCACTTGGTTTTCGAGAACTTGCAAAAGGATTTGCAGATGGATTACGCGAGGAAATCCATTTAGATATTGAGGTTCGAAATACATTGCAGGTGACAAAGGCACTTGCCAAAAGCGATTATAAGGTGCGGATCCCTAAAATCTATACAGAATATTGTAATGAAAATATTATTGTCATGGAATATGTACGAGGAAAAAGTGTTGCAAATGCTATAGCTGAATTTAACCAATTTGAAAGTGATCGTAAGCAGTTTGCACGGACTGTTTTATATTCCTTCTTTGAGCAGATGCTTCTTTCTGGTATTTTCCATGCAGATCCACATCCGGGGAATATTCATATTGATGAGACGGATGGCACACCGATACTGCTTGATTTTGGAGCGGTTGGCCGTTTGGGAGCTACACAGCAAGAGGGCTTAAAGCTATTTTTAATGGGAATTCAGCTAAATGATGCAAGTGTTTTATATGATGGCTTAACACTATTGGTTGAAAATTCGGGCCATGCAGACCGTGCAAAGATGGAGCAAGCCATAGATCAAATCCTCTTGAAAATCTCTTACGTGGATCGGATTCCAACAGAGGAATTGATACATGCGTTATTTACAGTGGTTCGTGATTTTGGTCTTGCTTTCTATCCTGCAGTAGGTTTAGCACTGCGTTCCTTAGTAACACTGGATGGCACACTACGGGTAATTGACCCAAGCTTTGATATTTTTACGGAAGCGAAAGATTTTTCATCCACATATATGCGGGCATCCTTCCTGAAGCCATTTAAAGAACCGATGGCAACAAAGGAACGTTTACAAGAAGAATTATCCATGCTTATTCCGACATTGCGCAAAATGCCAAGACGAGTCGACCAGCTTATTCAACGTGTAGAAAGTGGGAAAATTATCTTACATCACGATGTTTTTTCAGATGAGGATAATGCTCGTTTTATTACCAATCTGTTTTCCCGTTTCGTCTTACTTCTCGTTGGTATTACCTTTGGCATTATTTCTGTAGCACTTTTAGCCATTTCACAATTTATTCATGACACGTATGCGATCTATTTAAATACAGCAGCATACTTAGGATTATTTCTATGTGCCATTCTGTTAGTACGGCTTTCTATCCAAGCGCTTCGTGCCATGAAGCAATAGAAGCGCCAACTTGGAGAGAAATCAATCTTTGTTTATGGTTACACATTATTTGTAGGTAGGGGAAAATGTTCCCTTACCTTTTTTTATGTTAAAAATGTTTTCTAGAAATATTACAAAAACATTACAAAACAGAGAGTAGGACTAAGGGTAAAGTAGTCAAAAACGTTGATATGTAGAATAAAACGTAATTTTGTAGAATTTATCGGGATTTACGTAAATATTACAAGAATGTTGCGAGTTTTACTAAACCATTAAAAAGGCGCGAAATAGTATAAAAGTTATGCTAATAGTGCTAAACTTTAAAAGGCTAATAAAATATAAGAAAAAATAAAAGAAATCGTTCCAATGAGTACATTAAAATTCTACGAACGAAATTGACTAGTGAAGGGAAAGAATAACGTGGGTAAGCGCAATAAATGGCGTAAGTCGATGGTGCTAGCATTAGCATTAGCGGGCGGCTTATTATTTAATACAGTTCAACCAACTCAAGTGCACGCAGAAGAAACATCTCAACAAATGATTGATAAGAAAGCTAAAATAGATACAGAGGTTAAAAAGCTACACGAAGAGCTAAAAAACCTACAAAAAGAGATCGATGAAAAAGTAAAAGTATTTAACAAAGTACAGGCGGACATTAAAGAAGTTGATGCAAATATTGTAGACACTAAAAAACGTATTGAGCAACGTTCAGCGATTTTAAGTGACCGTATGGCTGCATATCAAGCTCAAGATAATACTGTAGGTATTTATTTAAACGCTGTTCTTGAATCAAAAAGTTTTGCAGATTTAATGGACCGTGTCGTAGCGGTAAAAACATTAATGGATGCTGACCAAGAATTAGTAGATCAACAAGAAGCAGATAAGGCTAGCTTAGAGAAACAAAAAACAACATTAGATGAAAAACAAAAAGAGCTTCAAAAGCAATTCCAAGAGCTTCAACAGAAGGAAAGCGAAATGGAAGTGAAAAAAGCTGAAAATGAAGCAAAATCTCTTGCATTAAAAGCACAAATTGCAACGAAGCAAGAAGAAGAGCGTTTAGAAGCAGAACGTAAAGCAGCAGAGGAAGAGGCAGCTCGTTTACGTGCACTTCAAGCAGCTACTCCAGTTGTACAAGCAACAAACACTAACACTAACACTAACGATAATAGCAATAGCAATAGCAATGCTAATAATAGTGGCAAAGCTAACAATGAAAAATCTTCACAAAATGTGGTTGTTGGTTCAGGAGCAGGCACTGCATCTTCAGGTGATGCTATTTCAGTTGCGAAACAATTCCTAGGTCGTAGCTATGTTTGGGGCGGTAGTAACCCATCGACAGGATTTGACTGTTCAGGTCTTGTACAATGGTCTTACAAACAAGCAGGCGTATCTTTACCACGTACAGCATCACAACAATATTTAGCAACACAACGTATTTCAGCAAGTGAAGCACGTGTAGGTGACCTAGTATTCTTCAGCTATGGTTCAGGTATAGCGCATGTAGGTATTTACTTAGGGAACAACACAATGATTGATGCTCAAAATAAAGGTGTTGTCATTGAATCACTTGATTGGTGGAATCAATATTTAGTAGGCTTCGGTCGTATTTAATAAGCCGTACTATTATATAGACGATTTAAATAGCGAAAAGGTTATCTTTGTAAGAGAATTACAAAGATAACCTTTTTTTCATTATTTGGCGGTACTGGAAATTATCAACTGTTTAAACTATAGTTAAGATTCTACGATTAAACCTATTAGGCAAACATATAATGTTATTCATTAATTTAGGCTCGACTACTCGGTCAATAATGAGTAAAATAACTTTTGTAATGAATAAATTTACATAGGTAGATATTTTTACAACTATAGCCCCAGTTATAAAAATGATAATACAGCCGAAAAAAGAATTAGCTTCAATTTTTTGTTATTACGTATTTTGCTTGGACTCAATCGAAGGCTAATAAGTGAGATAACTCCAATGATAATCCTAACGAGTATTCCTCTATCTTCATATAGCTAAAAGAAAAGATTCTTGCATAATGAATGTCATTTCTGATAATTTTGAAATATACGATCGGGGATTTTGCTCTGAAATTACAATTATATGAGACTTTTATTTTGTAGTAGCAAAGTAAAGCATGATGGTAAATGAGATAACACTTACAAGTACACTATTTTTTACGTTCTGAAACAATAAAGGTAGGGATGAATCATGGAAAAAGAGATTTTGCAACTTTTTAGTAATTTAACAGAGCGTGACCGTGATATTCAATACAAATCATACGAAGAATTAATGAAAATTATGCAGGAACCAGTTGATTGGACCTATTCAGTTTGGGAACAACTAGTTCAAACTCTTACATACAAAAATGGACATATACGTGCAAGTGCTGCACAATTTTTATGCGCACTGGCAGCAAAAAGCGATCCTGAAGAAAGAGTATTAGAGGACTTCTTAAAGATTTGGGCAGTAACGTATGATGAAGAAACAGTCACTGTGAGGCATACTTTACAGGCAATTTGGAAAATAGGCTTAGCGGGGCAGGTACAAAGAGATTTAGTCGTATCATATTTGGCTAAAAGATATCAAACATGCTTAGACGAAAAGCACCCGACATTAATACGCTATGATATTATTGTATCCTTTAAAAAGCTATTCGATGCAACAAATGACCCCAAACTACTAAAAATTGCACAGCGTTTAATTGAGGAAGAGAAAGATGTTAAATCCAAAAAGAAATATAAAAATGCCATCCGATAAAAGTTAATGACTATTTGTTGCAAATTCTTTCATTATGAGAAATAGTTTTTATAACGTATGAAAAAATTAAATGCTTTAATTTATGAGGCATAATAAATATTTGCACGAGCAGGATGAATACCCAATGGGGCAGTGAATATATCCGCGTGCATACGGTAATACCTGCATGATTTTTATCCATCGTTGTTTATTCTAAAATTCCACAGCTATTTTTTCCTATCAATCTATGATAAACTGCATAACAAGTGAATAATTCTTGCAGAATAAAGGTGCTAAACTATAGCATAATCGGGAATTCGGTGAAAAACCGGAGCTGTTTCCGCAACTGTAAGTACAGAAGTCGTAAAGATATACCACTGTCGAATTATCCGATGGGAAGGTTTTTTATGAACGTAGTGAGCTGTACAAGCCAGGAGACCGACCTTTGTTTGAACGTATAGATAACTCTTCGGAATCTAGGAGAATATGCGGCAAATACATAGGCTATGTCGTATTTATGCGACACTATTTATGCTATTTTTCGTTGTTTCCTTAGGAGTGGGAACAACGTTTTTTTTATGCGCTTATAATTCACCTGGTGTAAGCCGAGGTGTTATTAAGGGAAGAATTTTTCATGAAGGAAAGCGGGGATTTATATTTGAAAAAAGATGCACGTTATTCTTGTTATCCATTTATGCGTGAAAAGGCATCTACAGTAGATTTTGAAATTCGAACGGATAGCCTAACAACACATATTGGTGTAGCATTGGCGGCGGTTAAAAAAGAAACGGTAGAGGTAGTAGCAGATGATTTACTAGCCATTTTGCCAATGGCTTACCATGTAAATGGCTCGGTTCGAGGTAAATTAGCTGTAACCGAAGATGATTTGACTCGGCTTAGTGATCGCTATGATTTCTATGTTAGTCATGTTAAAGAGGAAATACAAAACTTTGTATTACCTCAAGGAACAGATGCAGCTTCTGCATTACATTTATGTCGTAGTGAAGCGAAAAAATCATACCGTGTTTTGCACAAAGTATCTGAAGAACGCGAAGTACCAGCTATTCTCTTTGATTATTTAGGATTGCTAACCAATGTATTTTTTGTAATGGCTGTCTATATGAATCAGCATGCTGGTATTGCTGAAATACCGTTTATTAGTAAGTCATACCCGATGAAAAAGAAAAAGGAGAGTTAATGAAATGAAGAAAATGTTTAAGCTACAATGGCTTTCTGTGTTGATGTTGGCACTTGTATTAGTTGGCTGTGGCACGAAAGAGGATACAAATAAAGATGCTGTTTCTAAAGAAGATCAACAAGTTGAGAAAACTACTAGCTATAAAGTTAAGGATGACCGTGGTGTAGAAGTTGAGTTTAATGCAGTACCTAAAACTATTGTTTCATTACAACCGAGTAATACAGAGATTTTATTTGCGCTAGGCGTTGGCGATAAAATCGTAGGTGCAACAGAGTATGATACGTATCCAGAAGAAGCGCAAAAAATTGAGCGTGTTTCTACTTCTACAATATTCAATAGCGAGCGTATTTTAGCGTTAAAGCCAGACGTAGTTATTGCCTATACAACTGGAGGCGATGAAGAAAATTTAAATGCCTTAAAAGGTCTCGAAGATGCGGGTATTAAAGTGTTTGCCATTCAGTCAGCTAAATCATTTGATGATGTTTATGGGGATATCGAACAAGTCGCAACGGTTATGGGCATCAAAGATAAAGGCGAAAAGTTAAATGAAGATATTAAAGCTAAAATTGCAGATGTCCAAGCGAAAGTTAAAGATGTGAAAGAACCAAAAAATATCTATTTAGAAATTAGTCCAAAGCCAGACATCTATACAGCTGGTTCTGGTACATTCCAACAAGAGATTTTAAATGCTGCAAACGTTAACAACGTTTTTGCTGACCTTGAAAGCTGGGCAAAGGTATCTGAGGAAGATGTCATTGCGAAAAACCCAGCTGTTATTTTAACAACAGTAGACATGAAAAACACAACGGAAGAAATTCTTTCACGTGGTGGATGGAATTCAATCACTGCTATTCAAAATAAAGCGGTTTATTATATAGATACTGATATTTCAAGTCGTCCAGGTCCGCGTATTGGCGAAGCTGTTGAGTTAATCGCAAAAGCAGTATACCCTGAGTTATTTAAATAATTGATATTGAAAAATAGTGTTTTGAGCTGTCCTTTATCAAGGGCAGCTTTTTTTTATGGATAAAAAGGATAACTGTTCCGCTTGGGTTAGAAAGAGAAAGAATCAAGTGGATAACTGCTCGGCTTGGGTGGAAGAGAGAACGGGTAAAGTGGATAACTGCTCGGCTTGGGTGGAAAAGAGAACGGGTAAAGTGGATAACTGCTCGGCTTGGGTGGGAAAGAGAACGGGTGAAGTGGATAACTGCTCCGCTTAGGTGGGAAAGAGAACGAGTAAAGTGGATAACTGCTCCGCTTGGGTGGAAAAGAGAACGGGTAAAGTGGATAACTGCTCTGCTTGGGTGGAAAAGAGAACGGGTAAAGTGGATAACTGTTCCGCATGGGTTAGAAAGAGAAAGAATGAAGTGGATAACTGCTCTGCCTCAATAGAGAAACACCCCCAATAAATCTCTCGTTGGTCTAAGAAGTGTATGACATCCACTAGTGTGAAAATTGGTATTATATCGAATTGTTCTATAAAATAGAGATAAGTATGCTTTCTAACAGGGAGGGGTGCAGTCAGTGAAACAGTTTGATATGAATATTATTCCGTTTGAGGCAGTTTATAATTTTCGGGATATGGGTGGTTATAAGTCGAGAGATGGGCGTGCTGTTAAGAATGGTTTGATTTATCGCTCAGCAGCACTTGGTAAAATGACGAAATCAGATAAAGAGCGCTTTGAAACGCTAGGTGTGAAAACAATTTTTGATTATCGAGACAACCATGAGGCTCAAAATAATCCTAATCCGATATTCCCATATGCCAATTATATTCAAATACCAGCAAAAGGAAATCATGCTTTTGAGATGCCCACAAACGCTGGTGGGAAAGATTTTTATAAGGTTGTAAGCACGGAGATGTTTCGAGAATTTTATGCACAAATGCCTTTTAATAATGCCTCGTTCAAAGAGTTAATAGCAACGATTCAACAACCTGAAAATTTAGGGCTAGTTCATCATTGTGCAGTCGGGAAGGACCGAACAGGTATTGGCAGTGCGCTTATTTTACTTGCTTTAGATGTCCCTGAGGAAACGATCATGGAGGATTATTTAGATACAAATGTACATTTACGTCCCTTAGTCGAACGAATGGCTCTAACAATTCAGCAAGATTATAGCGATCAAGAATTACAGCAATTTTATGCGTTAATGTCTGCCCGTGAAGACTATTTACAAGCAGCATTTGATGAAATGGATAACCGATATGGCTCTAAGGCAGCTTTTTTAGAGCAAGAGTTTGGGTTAACAACTGAAAAACGTAAGCAATTGCAGGATTATTGTTTACTATGATAAGAAACCCTTTCACATAAAATTGTGAGAGGGATTTTTTGCGTATTGTATTATCTTTGCATAATCTTTTAACTCATATTGGCCAAAAAGCTTATGGAAGCATTATGACAAGGTATAATTAGGTGTTTCATTTTAAAAATTCTTTACAGCCTAAAAATCTATGATAAGATACTATATATTTTTAACTTATTTCAGCGGGTGTCCAAACACCGGCTGAAATAGAGGAACTCAGTCTAAGAGCGCCACGTCCTGTGGCATTACGGAAATGACCGACATCGTGTCGGCCCTCGTGTTGTTGCCGCTGCCGCTACGCTTTCGCGCAGATAAAACCTTGGTGCTGTCGCTTCGCTTTCGCACAAAAAATACCTGCAGGCCTAAGCACAAAGCCATTCCGGACGAAATTATGCCGAGGCATAATTGATTGGGCAGTAATTTATCTGTATAGATGGTAAAGAAGGTAGTTGAAAGTTGGGAGCCCGTAAAAATCTTTATGAAACGATTAGGAGAAGTGAAAAGTATTGGCAGATATATTAAAAGAAAGTGATATTAAAGAGACAGATAGGTTAAGTTTATTCCATTTAACATGGCCGATATTTTTAGAAGTATTTTTATTTATGTTAATGGGACTAGCCGATACTTTTATGCTCAGTGCTTTATCAGATAATGCTGTATCAGGAGTTGGTGCAGCCAATCAATATATTCATATTGCAATTTTAATACTTGAGGTAGTTGGTAATGGTGCTTCCATTGTTGTATCTCAATATTTAGGTTCAAGGCGATTTTTTGAGGCTGCGAAGATTTCCGCTTTAGCAGTTACGATGAATTTGGTTGTTGGACTAATGATGAGTATCTTATTTTTCTTCTTTTCAAGTCATTTAATGACTATGATGAACTTGCAAGGGGAAGTGCTTAAATACGCACAAAGCTACTTGGTAATCATCGGAAGCTTTATTTTCTTACAGGCTATTATAAATGCTTTAGCAGCAATTATCCGTGTACATGGATGGACAAAGCAAACGATGTATGTATCACTAGGTATGAATGTGCTACACGTTATCTTAAACTACGGTTTAATCTTTGGTAACTTAGGATTACCGGAGTTAGGTGTAAAAGGTGCAGCTATTTCCTCAGTGGTAAGCCGTGGTTTGGCAGTTCTTGTGTTTTTCTGGCTGTTGTATCAAGTCATGGAAGTAAGAGTGAAGCTAGAATATTATTTCGAGTATTCCAAGGAATATGTTCAAAAAATATTAAATATAGGCTTACCGTCAGCATTTGAGCAGGTGCTTTATCAGTTTTGTCAGATTGTCTTCCTTTATTATGCGACTTACTTAGGCGCAGAGACACTTGCGGCGAGACAATATGCCATGAATATTTCAATGTTTACGTATTTATTTGCGATTGCCATCGGAACAGGTACGGCTATAATTATTGGACGAAGTGTCGGTGCTGGTAAAAAGGATCAAGCTTATCATCAGCTTTGGACAAGTGTACGCGCAGCTTTTGCTTTTACAATCACAATGGTTGCAGTTGTAACGATATTCCGTAAGCAACTTATGCACGTTTTTACAGATAATCCAGAGATAATTGCCATCGGAGCATCTGTCCTAGCATTAAGTATTCTCCTTGAAACAGGGCGAACAATGAATATTGTAGTTATTAACTCGCTGCGTGCCTCAGGGGATGCAAGATTTCCATTGAAAATTGGTTTCTTATCAATGGTATGTATGAGTCTCCCGCTCGGATATTTGTTTGTATTCGTTTTAAATTGGGGGTTAGTAGGTATTTGGCTAGCGATTGCGGCAGATGAATGGATGCGAGCTATTATCGTATACTTTAGATGGAGAAGTCGTAAGTGGGAGCGTTTTGCACTTGTTTCACCTACAGAACCGAAGGAGGAAAATTAATGGGGGCACTTTCTAAAAGAGCTGCTGGGGCAGCGTTAATGGATAAAAATATAAAGCTTTTTGCTTGTCCAATTTGTCAGGAGTCAATGGATGTTTTTGAACAAGGTAGATTAGTATGTTCCTCAAATCATTCTTTCGATATTGCCAAACAGGGCTACATTAATATGCTGACACATGGTGCCGTTTCTAAGTATAGCAAAGAGCTGTTTGAATCACGAAAAGCGGTTATTGATAGTGGGATTTATGATGTAGTAGAAGATAAAATCGGAGAGCTAATTGCTAATGCAGACACCGTACTTGATACGGGATGTGGTGAAGGTTCGCATTTAGCTCGTATTATGGCAAAGAAACATGGGATAGGAATTGGTATTGATATAGCGAAGGAAGGCATCCTTGCTGCGTCTCGACATTATCCAGAGCAAATGTGGTGTGTTGGTGATTTAGCGAAAAGTCCATTTGCAAGGTCGAGCTTCGATGCCATATTAAATATTTTATCGCCTGCCAATTATGAAGAATTTAAACGTCTATTAACTCACGATGGTTGTGTTGTTAAGGTTGTACCTCAAAGTGGGTACTTACATGAGCTTCGAGCGCAATTATATGCGGATTCTACTAAAGAGTCGTATTCGAATGAACAAATAGTTGCTCGTTTTAAAGAAAGCTTTACCGATGTTAGTGTAGAACGTATTACATATACGGTACCGCTAGCTACAGAGCTTGTACCAGCACTGCTGGAAATGACACCAATGGGCTGGCATAAAAAAGAAGGATCCACTATCCTGTTACATGAAATTACGATTGATGTTGATGTATTAGTGGGAAGAGTCTAGATATTTTCACCTGCAATTGCAGTATACTGGTCTTTTCGATTACAATGGGGATAACTATTGAATAAGGTAGGAATGAAACAGTGTATAAATTTATAGCAAATGTTGTAAAAGTGATCTTAAAATTAACAGGCTCAAAAGCGCGTGTATATGAAGAACAAAACTTACCGAAGGAAGGTGGGTTTATTATTGCATGTACACATACGGGCTATGTTGATATTTTAAATCTTGGTGTTGCTGTATACCCTCGAGAAATTAACTTTATGGCTAAAAAGCAATTGTTTGATATAAAGGGTATTGGCTGGCTGATAGAGCGTTTAAATGCCTTTCCAGTCGACCGTGACAATCCAGGTCCAAGCGTTATTAAAATTCCATCGCAGCTATTGAAAGAGGGAAAAATTGTTGGGATATTCCCATCTGGTACGCGAAATGCGGAAGGATCGGATTTAAAGCAAGGTGCGATTACAATAGCACAATTGTCAAAAGCACAAATTGTACCAGCCGCTTACATTGGTGCGCGTAATGCCGGTGATGTCTTTAAACGTGGTAAAGGTTATCTAATTTATGGCGAGCCATTTTACGTAACGGGTAAAGGTAAAGAAGGGCGCGAGGAATTTACAAATCGCCTTGAGCATGAATTAGTAGCATTAACTGAAGAATTAGAGAAGCGAGTTGCAGCAAAAAAGAAATAAAGTGAAACACCATTCAGAGGTGAACTCTCTATGTGAAGAACCCAAACTATTATCTTCACATCCTTTTGAAGTAGTAGCTTACTGCTAGTAATATGGGATAACTTAGAAGGCGCTCAGAATCGATTGATTTTGAGTGCTTTATCTACATTTAGCAAATGTTTACTGTAGCGAATGCAAAGCGGCAGCTACAAATGTTTACTGTAGCGACAGCTACGATACGCCAAGGTGAGATTGATTGTAGGAGGACATAAAAATGATTCGAGTACTTTTTGTATGTTTGGGGAATATATGTCGATCACCAATGGCTGAAGCGGTCATGCGTGATTTGGTAGAGAAAGAGCATTTGAGTCATAAAGTCGAGGTAGATTCGGCTGCAACAAGCTCTTGGCATATTGGAGATCTTCCACACAGAGGAACACAAGGTAAGCTAAAAGAATATGGCATCTCAACGAAAGGGATGCAAGGCCGACAATTACAAAAGGCTGACTTTGAAAATTTTGATTACATTATTGGCATGGATGAAAGCAATATACGTAATATCCGAACGATGCTAGGGAATCTGGATTCCACAAAGATCTTTCGCTTTTTAGATTTAACTGACCATCGAAAAGACGTGCCTGATCCGTACTATACAGGAGATTTTCAAGAAACCTATGATTTAGTTTTAGAAGGCTGTCATGCATTATTAGAAAAAATCAAAGGACAATACAAGCTGTAAGCGCCCAGTCGGAACGGAAATCAACCAACCATTATATGACTTCAGAAAATGATCTTAAACATTGGCATATCTAGCTTTGTAAGCATCATTTGTGTTATTATTTTCAGAGTAAAGATACGAAAAGTATTTAATCACCATTTAATGATGTACAACTGTGCATCTATGATTATCTTCATTCAGCGGTAGATCTTCCTCTATATAAGATGAGCGAAATTGTCACTCCTATTCAAAGGTGTTTAAATGAAGATAAAGCCTCCGGCGGATGTCACGGATTTTGAAAGGAGTGAATTGTGCTAGCACAATTCAAAATCCGGACGCAATTACGCAAAGGCGCAATTGATAAACAACTTATAATTTGAAAGAGAGTGGAAACAATGGGTCGTAAGTGGAACAATATTAAAGAAAAGAAAGCGTCTAAAGACCAAAGCACAAGTCGTATCAATGCAAAATTTGGACGCGAAATTTATGTGGCGGCTAAATCAGGCGAGCCAGATCCAGAATCAAACCGTGCCCTTAAAGTTGTTCTTGAGCGTGCAAAAACATATAGCGTTCCTAAACATATTATTGAAAAAGCAATTGATAAAGCGAAGGGTGGCGGCGATGAAAACTTCGACGAATTACGTTATGAAGGTTTCGGACCAGCAGGCACTATGTTAATCGTTGATGCTTTAACGAATAATGTTAATCGTACAGCTTCTGATGTACGTGCAGCATTTGGTAAAAATAATGGGAATATGGGTGTCAGTGGTTCTGTTGCCTACATGTTTGATTCAACAGCGGTTATTGGTTTAGAAGGTAAATCAGCAGATGAAGTTCTTGAAATTTTAATGGAAGCAGATGTTGATGCTCGTGATATTCTTGAAGAAGACGAGGCTGTCATCATTTATGCAGAGCCAGATCAATTCTTTGCTGCACAAGAAGCACTAAAAGCAGCAGGCATTCAAGAATTTACAGTAGCGGAGCTTTCAATGCTTCCGCAAACAGAAGTAGAATTAACTGGAGACGACATTGCGAAATTTGAAAAATTAATTGATGCATTAGAAGATTTAGAGGATGTCCAAAACGTTTACCATAACGCTGATTTAGGCGAATAATATAAACATATGAAACCAGTAGCGAATAAAGCTACTGGTTTTTAACTTCTGCGGGTGTCCAAACATCCGCCGGAGGCAGGGAGGAAATCTGTGCAAGCTCTTTTAGCGATTGCAATATTTTTAATAACTTTATTTTTTGTAATAGTGCAGCCACGTAAAATATCAATCGGCTGGTCTGCTTGTTTTGGTGCTGCAATTGCGTTAACGTTCGGAGTTGTTACCTGGCAAGATGTTGTTGAGGTGACGGGGATTGTTTGGAATGCAACGTTCTCGTTTATAGGAATTATTTTTATTTCACTTATTTTAGACGAAATAGGATTCTTTGAATGGTCTGCCTTACATATAGCACGAGTGGCAAAGGGAAGTGGTATACGCTTATTCATTTACCTTTCCTGTCTAGGTGCTATTGTTTCAGCGTTATTTGCAAATGATGGTGCAGCTTTAATACTAACACCAATTGTTCTCGCAATGATCCGTAAATTGAATTTAACCGATAAAATGATCTTTCCATTTATTATTGCAAGTGGCTTTATAGCGGACACAACATCCTTACCGTTAGTCATTAGTAATTTAACAAATATTGTGTCGGCAGACTATTTCGGTATTGGATTTATGGAATATGCCCTACATATGCTGGTACCGAACATAGTTTCTTTACTAGCAAGTATAGTCGTACTTTATATTGTCTTTCGCCGTTCAATTCCAAAAGAATATTCACTCGAGGCAGTTGATAATCCAAAGCTTGCAATTCGTGATTCGAGATTATTTTTATTATCATGGTATGTTATAGCTATTCTATTAGTTGGTTTCTTAACGAGTGAGTTTTTCAAAATTCCAGTGTCATTTATTTTATGTGGTGTAGCAGCTATCTTTTTCCTACTAGCACGGCGTAGCCATATTGTAAATACAAAGAGAGTTGTGAAAGGGGCACCGTGGAATATTGTGTTCTTTTCTATCGGTATGTATGTGGTTGTTTACGGCTTGAAGAATGTAGGAATGACCGGATTGCTAGCGAGTCTATTAGAGCACTCTATACAGCAAGGATTAATGGTAGCGACAATTACGATGGGGTTTGTAGCAGCTATTTTGTCAGCTATTATGAATAACCTACCAACTGTACTGATTGATGCATTAGCTATTGCTGAAACTAGTGCAACTGGAATTATTAAAGAAGGGCTTATTTATGCAAATGTCATCGGCACAAATTTAGGTCCTAAAATGACGCCGATTGGCTCACTCGCAACATTGTTATGGCTCCATATACTGAAGCAAAAAGGAATAAAGATTGGCTGGGTTCAGTATTTAAAAATAGGTATTATGTTAACAATCCCAACCCTTTTCGCTACTTTAATAGCTTTAGTAATATGGATTAAAATCATATCATAGGCGAGAACTAAGGTAGTGTCTAAACATTTTAATGACGATAAAAATTAAAAAACTATTTTTCTATAAGGCATATCCTTGTAGAAAGATAGTTTTTTTACCTATTATGCATATTTGAAAATCGTCATTAAAAGTTTGGAATCATATTTGTTAGATATGGAGTGAAGGCAGGATGCCGCCGGAAATAGGTCCAGTAGCAATGGAAATCCCCCACATTAAGTAATCAAGCATATTTGCGTAAAAAGGCGAAGAATTCAAACGTAAATTACGTTTTACCCATTGTGAAATATTCCGAATCATAACATAATATAGATTAATAGTCATAGTGAAAGAGGAGAAAAGGGGGGGCTAAAGCATGAAGTTTTCACGTTCGATACAGGGGAAATTAATTATCATTTCACTAGCATTATTAATTATCCCTAGCTTAGTGATAGGCTTAGCTAGCTATAGTAAAGCAAAAAAAGGTCTGGATGATATTGGTGAACAAGTTATTAAAAATAGTGTTGAATCTTCTTTGCAATTAATCGAGCTTGCAAATGAGAGTGTTAAAAGGGGCGACGTTCCTTTAGAAGTTGCACAGGAGAAAGTGCGGGAGGCATTTCTAGGACCGAAGGATAGTGAAGGAAAGAGGCCAATTAATTATCCTGGAGACTTGGGGGAGTATGGTTATCTATATGTTTTAGATGATAAAGGGACATTAACAACCCATCCGACTCGAGAAGGGGATAACCTATGGAACGATCAAGATAGTAGCGGAAATTACTTTATTCGGGAAGTAACCGAAAAAGCACTTGCCGGTGGGGGATATACCAAATATGAGTTTGAGCTACCAGGGCAAGATGTAGTAGCTGATAAAATAATTTATTCTGCAAAGGATCCAAATTGGGGATGGATCATTGTATCGGGTACATATATGCAAGATTTTAATGAAGGGGCTAATTCATTATTATTCGTTATTGGTATTACATTATTAGGTGCCATCATTATAGGTACTGTAGTTGTCATAATGGTTTCAAGACATTTAGCTTTACCAGTGCGAAAATTATCGAAACGTGTACGTGAGGTAGCCAAAGGGAATTTAACTGTAGAAATTGAAAATCTACAACGCTCGGATGAGATTGGTCAGTTAAATGAAGGCTTTAATGAAATGGTTGATCAACTGAAAACATTAATTACAGATGTAGAGGAAGCTATTGTAGAAATTCAATCGACATCGTCAAATTTAACATCTGTGGCAGAGGAAACAAACGCTTATGGAGATGAAATAGTAAAAGCGATAAATGAGGTTTCAAACGGCGCATTAATGCAAGCTTCAGATGCAGAGGATACGAATAGAACAGCTATTGATTTTGCGCGACAGATTGAATTATTGCATGACAAAAATGAAGTAATGCTTGATGCATCTCAAAATATGAAGCGATCAAATCAAGACGGGCTCTTAAATTTAAAGAGCTTGAAAGAGACATCACACGAGTCTTCAGAAGTGATTAATAATGTTCATGCTGTATTTAATAGCTTAATTGTGAAAGTTAGGGAAATTGAAGGCATTGTCGGTACGATTACGGAGATTTCTGATCAGACGAATCTGCTTGCATTGAACGCATCGATAGAGGCCGCTAGAGCTGGGGAGCATGGCAAAGGCTTTGCGGTTGTTGCTGAGGAGGTACGTAAGTTAGCGGATCAAACATCTGTAGCAACAGAGCGAGTACGTACAACCTTAAAAGGGATTGAAAGTGAAACTAATTTAGTGAACGATGAGATGAAGAAAACAAACGTCATTGTTCGTCAGCAAAATGATTCGGTTGCCATAACAGAGTCATCCTTTATGGAAATAGAATTGGCAGTAGAAGAAATCATTTCTATTATTAAGGAAATGACTACTGGAGTAGAATATTTGAATGGCTCAAAAAATAACATTATGCAATCTATCGAAAGTATTGCGATGATTAGTGAGAAAAATGCTGCTGCATCAGAGGAAGTAACGGCATCCGTTGATGAACAACAGCGTGCCATTCAGGTTGTTAGTGAATCTTCTAATGATTTAACAGATGAAATAACAGCGTTACAGGATTCTATTAAGCGTTTTATATTAAGATAATCAATTAGGATGTTTGTACAGCAATTTCAGTACAAGCATCCTTTTTTTTGCCTAAACGTTAATAAAAGGTAAGGGGAGATCGATCGTGAAGAAATGGGTAATAAGATTAGGGATTATATTACTTGCTATGAGTAGTGTTGTTTATATTTGGCTTGACGAGGAGATGAAACAGGGTGTCCAGCCAGCTGCAAACGGAACAGCTACATACATGATTGTCCTGGGAGCAAAGGTAAAACCGGGAGGAATTCCATCGCTTTCTTTGAAAAATAGATTAGAAGAGGCAGTAAAGTATTTGAAAAAGTATCCTCGTGTAAAAGTGATTGTGTCGGGTGGAAAAGGGGAAGATGAAGATCGGACAGAGGCTTCAGTCATGCTTAAATACTTACAGGACAATGGTATTGATACAAATAGAATAGTAGTGGAAGACCAATCTACTTCAACTTACGAGAACTTATTATTTAGTAAAGAACTTTTGCCTAAAGAAACTAAGAAAATTACGATTGTCTCTAATGATTTTCATTTAAAGCGTGCAAAATATTTAGCGGAGTCTTTAGGCTTTGAAGTAGATGTCGTTGCGGCAAAAACACCAAAATCGGTGGAATTGAAGTTAACGCTTCGTGAAAAGGCTGCACTATTAAAAACATATGTATTTGGCTATTAATTTATTTCTTAATACTATAGATTTGGCATATAATAGAAATGAAACGGGGGATATGACAGAAAGAGGGGATTTTATGAAAACATTTAAAGACTATGAATACAGCCGTCCGAAAGTTGAGGCAATGAAAGAGCAACAATTATCTTTAATTGACCAATTTAAAAATGCGCAAACGATCGACGAGCAAAGTGAAATAATTGAGAAATTAAACGGATTGAGTAATGACTATGCCACGATGGCAAACCTAGTGTATATTCGTGCTTCGATTGATACAAATGATGAATTCTATCATGCAGAACGCGATTATTTTGATGAGGTTGGACCTGAGCTGGAAGAGGTAACAACAGAATATTATAAAGCACTAATCGCTTCACCATTCCGTGAGCAGTTAGAAGAAAAATGGGGCCAGCAATTATTTGATTTAGCAACCTATCAAATTAAAGGTTTTTCTCCAGCAGTCATTGATCTAATGCAAAAGGAGAACAAGCTCGTTTCAGAATATAATAAGCTTGTTGCCTCTGCGCAAATTGACTTTAATGGTGAAACATTAACGCTTGCTCAGCTTGGTCCGTATGCAGAGTCTACTGATCGTGAAATGCGTAAGTCGGCAACGGATGCACGCTTTGGCTTCTTTGCTGAGCATGAAGAGGAATTTGATCAATTATATGATGAACTTGTCAAAGTGCGCCATGAAATCGCTGTTAAATTAGGCTATAAAAACTATGTCGAGCTAGGCTATGTTCGAATGAATCGCATTGACTATAATGCAGATATGGTAAAGAAATTCCGTGACCAAGTTCGTGATTTAATCGTACCTATTGCAACTAAGTTATATGAACGCCAGGCAAAGCGTATTGGTATTTCTGAATTTAAGTTCTACGATGAAGCATTCAACTTTGTATCAGGAAATGCGACACCAAAAGGCGATCCGCAATGGATTGTTGCGAACGGTAAAAAAATGTATGAGGAGCTATCACCTGAGACGGGTGAATTCTTCAACTTTATGATTGATCATGAATTAATGGACTTAGTGGCGAAGAAAGGAAAAGAGAGTGGCGGTTATTGTACGTTTATCGAAAACTATCACTCTCCATTTATCTTCTCGAACTTTAATGGTACTTCAGGTGATATCGATGTGTTAACACATGAAGCAGGACATGCTTTCCAAGTTTATTCAAGCCGTGATATCGGAATCCCAGAATATGTATGGCCAACTTATGAATCTTGTGAAATTCATTCGATGAGTATGGAGTTTTTTACATGGCCATGGATGGAGCTATTCTTTAAGGAAGATACAGAAAAATATAAGTTCACACACTTAAGCAGTGGCTTATTATTCCTTCCTTACGGTGTTGCAGTTGATGAGTTCCAGCATGTGATTTATGAAAATCCGAATATGACACCAGCTGAACGTAAAGCTGCATGGAAAAAAATTGAGGAGACATATTTACCACACCGTGACTATGATCATAATAGTTATCTAGAAGCGGGTGGTATATGGCAACGTCAGGCACATATTTATGCAAGTCCGTTCTATTACATTGATTACACGTTAGCGCAAATTTGTGCATTCCAGTTCTGGAAACGTTCACGTGAAGAATTTGAAGCTGCTTGGAAGGACTATACGCATTTATGTGGTTTAGGTGGTTCTATGTCCTTTACGAAGCTTGTAAAAGAAGCAGGCTTAATTTCACCATTTGAGGACGGTTGTGTTGAATCGGTTATTGGCGATATTGAAGATTACTTAAATTCAATAGACGATACAAAATTATAAACTACTACATTGTGAAAATTTGCGACACTCCTGTGGAAGGCAAACCGTATGAGCCTCCTCGGATGCTTTGGCATTTGAGGGGCTTGCGAGATTGCCCATTGGAGGGTTGCGAATTTTTTTGTGCTAACTTTTTTCAGCAAGTGTCTTTTGTAGCGAAAGCAATGCGGCAGCTACAATTATGCCGAGGCATAATTGATAAACTCTCATATTTAGACAATAATTAATAGGATACTTGCGAAATGGTTAATATATAAGTAGTATTTTCAGTAACTGAGATAAAAGGAAGTGAATTAAAGTGACGAGGAAAGTTTGGTTTCAAGTAGGCGTAGGGATTTTACTTGCCCTATTAGTCATTAAATATTTTATAGAGATTCATTGGATTTTTTCGCCGCTTGTAATTATCTTAAAAGCTATTTTTGTGCCTTTATTACTGGGCGGTGTTTTGTATTATGTTACAGAACCGATTCAGAGATTTTTAGAGAAGCGTAAATGGCCGAGATGGGCGAGCATTTTAACGATAATCGTTGGATTAATAGCGCTTGTAGGTAGCTTTGGGTGGATCGTTGGTAATCCGATTGCCGTACAGGTAAATAATTTAGTGAAAAATGTACCGCAGATTAGTGCTAGTATTCAAGATGCAGCTGATTATGTATTGAGAAACAGGGATAACTTCCCGCCACAGTTAAAAGATCTTATCGACAATATGGCGAACTATGTGCAGGATATTGCTTTTGCGGCAAGTAAGGGACTAGTATCGTTTTTACAATCAGTTGTTTCAGTTTCTTTATTAGCTATTTTAATTCCGTTTTTCTTTATATTTATGTTGAAGGATCATGAAAAATTTGCACCATCAGTTTATAAATATTTTAGTGGTGAACGCCGTGAATGGGTGAAGAAAACGTTAAGTGAAATTGATGGTGTTTTACGTAGCTACATACAAGGACAGCTACAAATTAGTTTTTTACTTGCGCTCATTATGTATGTCGGGTATTTAATTATAGGTTTAGAATATTCATTGCTTCTTGTTATATTTGCTTTCTTTATGAATATGATTCCGTTTATAGGACCATGGATTGCCTTTACACCAGCGCTGATTGTGGCTGTTGTTCAGGATCCAGTGTTAGTCATATGGGTGTCTGTTGTCACGCTCGTGGCGCAGCAAATTGATAGTAACTTTATAACACCTAATGTAATGGGGAAAACACTCGATATTCATCCGTTAACCGTTATTACAGTTATTTTAGCAGCAGGTAATATTGCAGGCTTTATCGGTATTATCATTGCTGTACCGTTTTATGCAGTATTAAAAGTAATCGCATCCAATATTTATGATGAACGGAACGTGATTAAGAAAAAGGCTACGAAGTCGGTATAGGAGTCGGAAAAAATGGAACAAGAAATTGTGAAAGTTTTTAATGAACAGCATGAACAGATAGGGACAGCAACGAGAGCAGAGGTACATGAAAAAGGGCTATGGCATGAAACATTCCACTGTTGGCTTGTCAATGAGGACTATATCTATTTCCAAATCCGTAGTGCACAAAAAAAGGACTATCCTGGTTTGCTTGATATTACAGCGGCGGGGCATTTATTAGCCGTAGAGACAGTCGAGTCAGGAATTCGCGAAGTAAAGGAAGAGCTAGGACTCGATGTTGACGTACACGAAGTAGTTAAAATGGGCATGACATCTTGTAGTATCGTTTCAGAAAACATGATTGACAATGAATTTTGTCATGTTTTTATATATCCATTCAAACATGATTGGGAATCATTTAACCTGCAGTATGAGGAAGTGTCAGGGGTCGTTCGAGCAAAGCTTGACGAGGCAGAGGCATTCTTTTTAGGAGAGACAGCTACTTTAAATATTGAAGGCTATGAATATTTCCCTGATGGTCAACGAGCGAAAATTGTGCGCCCTGTAAGTGCTGCACAATTTGTCCCTTACCGGGAACTATACGTTGCACATGTTATTCAGTTTGTAAAAGATAAAATGTTATGAATTTGTGGGGTGTCTGAAAAACCTTCATAGGAATTCTAGCATAATTGTAAAAGGTAAATCCGCTTCGCTTTCCGTGGGATAAGCTATGTGCCACATCGGTACATTCTTATTTTTTCCACAGAGAGTTTAAACGGATTTTTTCTTTAATAGTAAAAATGATTAGGATCTGACTTCTTGTCTAATCATTAATTTTGTTAAAGAGTATGCCGTGTATATAAGTTGATCTTGGGTGACTCCTTTGGGTAGAGGGAAGAAGGCTAAAAGCGTCACGTCCTGTTATAACGCCTTCTACGTTATAGTGATGTGATTTTCTAATTTGGGTCTCTCATCTTAATTTAGGGATGACGTTTTGTTAAAACGTATGCTATGCGAATAAGTTGATTGGAGTGGAGATTGGGCGACTCCTCGGGGATTAGCGATATAGAGGAACGAAGGCTAAGAGCATCACGTCCTGTGCTAACGCCTTCGTGACCAACATCCTGATGGCCCGAGACCCTGCAGCGAAGCGGATGTTTTCTGTGCGAAAGCGTAGTGTTAACGTAGCGACAGCAACGAAGCGGCTCATCGGACGCCCCCAGGAAAGCGCCCAATCGGAACGGAAATCAACCTACACAATCAACCTACACGTTATGGACATTAAACTTTACTTTTAGTACTACCTATTTTACTTCAATATAACAGGAATAATAAGTTATACTAAAAGAGATATTGAATAGAAAAGGAGCATTTTTATATGCTAACATTTGAACAAAAGCAAGCCATCATCGACTCATTTCCTGAACTGACAAAGAAGGAAATTTCATTGAAACGCGTAAATTATCACTTTATGGATAGCCTTTATGAAAAGACAATTGTTGTGGAAAAACTACACCCAAATGGCAACGGTTTTGTATTTGTCGGTGATTTATTGCGCTACGAGGAAGAAGCAAGCGATAAAGGCCTAGTAAATATTCGTGACTACGATGAACAACAACTTCGTGAAATTATTGAAGATGCCATCCAATATTTATCGGAAGAAGCAGAGGAGCAAGAGCCGATCGAAGAGCTATGGCAAAATCGTGAAGGTGCTCAATTAATGCTAGCCTTTGAGCAACGTTCGTGGAATGTTTATCATGGAGAAAACTTAGAAGAAGCCTTTGGTACACACGATGCTGCGAAAGAATATTTACTAGAAGAAGGTTTTCGTAAAAAGAAATAAGTAATTCGGGGGATACGAACGAATGAATGGGAAAAAAATAGTGGGAATAGTTATTGTTGTTGTTCTAGCTGCTTGTTTATTTTCAGTATTTACGATCACAAAATTTTATAAAGATCATAAGGAACAGCCAAATAGTGAAAATCGCCAAATAAATAAGTCAAAGAGCTTGAATTTAATTTTGCCACAGGCTACAATTATCTCGAATTCAAGATAATTGAGAGGTGGACTGTAAATGCAGCACGTTTTTTATAAAGGAACAGATGAAACAAAACCAATTTTTTTACTGTTACACGGTACAGGTGGAAATGAACAAAGCTTAATTGGCCTTGCGAAGGATATTGACGAAACAGCAAGTATTTTAAGTGTCCGTGGAAATGTCCTTGAAAATGGTATGCCACGCTTTTTCCGTAGATTAGCGGAAGGTGTTTTTGATATAGAGGATTTAATTTTCCGTACGAAGGAATTAAATGATTTTTTATTAGAAGCAGCGCAGCAGTATGGCTTTGACCGTAATCGAGTTGTTGCTATCGGCTATTCTAATGGTGCGAATATTGCTGCTAGCCTATTATTCCATTATGAGGATGCTCTAGCAGGTGCAATACTGCATCATCCAATGGTGCCTAGACGCGATATTAAATTGCCTACACTTTCTTCAACTCCTGTCTTTATCGGTGCTGGAACGAATGATCCAATGTGTACTGCTCAGGAATCTGAAGATTTAGAGGCGCTTTTAACGTCAGCTGGGGCCGATGTAACAACTGTATGGTTTAATTATGGTCATCAGCTAACAATGCCTGAGGTAGAAGCTGCAAAAGAATGGTACGACCATATTTATTCAAAATAAGGAAAAATCCGCAACCTTTGAGTAAGGGTGCGGATTTTTTTAATTTCTTTCAGTAGGTGTCCAAATACAAAGCCGATTTCGGATGCTGAGGCATAATTAATTTCCGTTTATTTCTGTTTCTTCGCAAAGGGCAGCCACCAATTCCAGTCCCCAAAGAGCTTCATAAGACTAGGAACAAGCATGAGGCGAATAATTGTTGCATCGATGGCGACCGCAATAGCTATACCAACCCCAATTTGCTTCACTGGCATCACATCTGTAAAAGCGAATGCCCCTGTTATAACAATCATAATAAGCGCTGCTGACGTAATGATACGACTTGTAGAAGTTAGACCGTCAATCGTGGCACGTGTATTATCCGCCCCTTTTTGATATTCCTCTTGAATGCGAGATATTAAAAAGACTTCATAGTCCATACTTAAGCCGAATACAAGACAAAATACAATTACTGGGATAATAAGGACAATCGTACCGGCTTCAATGCCCAAATGTCCATATTGGAAAATATAGACGAGAATACCGAAGGCTGATGAAAGTCCAATGATATTCATAATAATCGCTTTCAGTGGGATTAAAATAGAGCGGAAAGCGACCATTAAAATAAAGAACGTTGAAATGATAATAATAGATACAGCCAAGAAAATTTTACTAGCAATTTCATCGAAAATCTCTTGATTGAATTTCGCATGACCTCCGAGCGTGAAATCGACACCTAAATCTTTATCTATCCATGTTCGAGCAAATTCTTGAGCGGTAGTGGATGAACCGGCTGCATCCAATGTAATTGGGATAAAGAGTTGTTTATCTTTAGCAAACGTATTTAGAATTGGTTTTATTTGTTCTGCCACTTGTGGAGTTTTCAAAGAAGCAGTCAGTTCCTCAGGTGACTTAATGTTAGCCGTCGTATAAATGGTTGAAACATGATTTACTAATGGGTCATCAAGCAACTTTTCTTGAATAGTGTAAATAAGCTTTCTTGCTTCATTATCTTCCCAGCCTTCTTTACGTTCAGCTAATAAATATAATGTTGAGGTATCACCAAGTCCAAACGTCTCATCTAGCTGATCATAAGCAGTACGTGCCTCATATTTAGCCGGTAATGAATCCACCTGAGGAATAGTAAGTTTAATATCCTTCAATGGAATCATGCCAATACCTAGTAATAATAAAGCCGCAATAACGATGGCAACAGGATGTCTCATGACAAAACCAGCAAAACCTCGCCAACGATTTGTACCACCAGATTTTACACGTAATAGGCGCCATTTATTAAGGCGATCTCCTAATAACATCATCGTAGCAGGTAGC
Source organism: Lysinibacillus sp. NPDC056959 (assembly GCF_042674095.1). Lineage (NCBI taxonomy): Bacteria > Bacillati > Bacillota > Bacilli > Caryophanales > Bacillaceae > Lysinibacillus > Lysinibacillus sp. NPDC056959. The sequence continues at coordinate 168,633 of NZ_JBHURE010000007.1, forward strand.
AAGGTTAAGCCGGAAAGTACTGCAAGAAATACAACAATTGCGCCTCCTAAAGCGATATTATGAAAAATCTCGACGTCAATGACAATCATGGCACCTAAGCCGATCATGACACAAGCAGCAGAAAAGATGATTGAACGGCCGGCTGTCTGTATAGACGTTTGAATAGCTTGTACAATGGATGTGTAAGCACGTTCTTCGCGATACCGGTTAATAAATAACAAGGCAAAATCAATGCTTAATGCAAGTCCAAGCATGGGTACTATATTTAATACAAAAATCGATAAATTGACATTACCGCTAAACAAAGTCAAAATTCCAAACGCAGTAACAACAGTAACTAAGCCAATAACGATAGGTAAGATGGAGGCTACGACAGTACCGAAAGCTAGTAATAGCACTATGATAGCAATTGGTAAGCCTATCGCCTCTGCTGACGCTAAATCCTTTTGACTGGCTGTATTGATGTCCGCTGAAATAACAGGTCCGCCAGTAATGCTCACACCGTCATCTTCTATTAATGAACGAATGTCTTTCACAACATCCGGTAGCTGATCAATATTATTTTTTAGATGAATCATGGCATAAGCTATACCATTCTTTTGTAAAGAAACATCATCGAGTGGTGACTGGATTGAATGAATCTCCTTAATTTTTTCCAACTTTTTTAATGTATCTTGAATTTTCTTATCGTCCGCTGGATTGAAGACGACCAAAATTGTCTCGGAAGGTAAATCAAATGTTTTGGCAAGCTCATTTGTTACGTAGGTATGATCTCCTTTCACGAAGAAACCGTCGCCATGAAGTTTACTCGGAAGTTGTATAGCAAACATAGCCATGGAAATAAAAATGACGAACCATAGGGCTACGATAGCTTTAGCGTGGGCTGTTATAAAAGCTGAAAAAGTTTTCATAGTAGGTACTGTCCCCCTTTTTAAAATAGTGTAAAGGATGTGTCACATTTTGTCGTGTAATAATTTAAAGACTCCTGTCCCTAATAAGGAACAGGAGTCTTAGTATGCAATCAAAATCAATTATGCCTTGGCATAATTCCATGAAATCCACATGTTTCTCACCATCTATAGAGGTGGGAAGAAGTTAAAAGAATAACGATAATAAAAAGTAAATCGTAGCTGCCATAACTGCAGAAATTGGCATTGTAATAATCCAAGTAGTGACGATTTTACGCGCCATCCCCCAGTTTACGCCACGTACACGTTGTGCAGAGCCGACACCCATGATAGAGGAAGAAATAACGTGTGTTGTAGAAACTGGTAAATGAATTAATGTAGCACCGAAGATAACAGACGCAGATGCTAAATCTGCTGCAACTCCGTTTACTGGACGGATTTTCATAATTTTACCGCCGACTGTTTTAATAATTTTATAGCCACCGATAGAAGTACCAAGCCCCATCGCAGTTGCTGCTGCAGCTCGTACCCAGAAAGGAATTTCATCTCCTGTATACAAACCACCAGCGATTAACGCCATCGTCATAATCCCCATTGCCTTTTGTGCATCGTTTGTACCATGTGTAAAAGATTGAATGGCGGCAGTGAAAATTTGCATCGTACGGAAACCTTTATTCGTACGATATAAATTTAAGTTTTTAAACAATAATTTAAACAGTGTCATCATAATAAAGCCAGCGCAAATCGCAAGGATTGGTGATAGCACTAAGGCCATAATGATTTTAGTGAAACCGCCATAGTTTAGAACGCCGAAGCCAGCAGATGCAACTGCTGCACCAGCAATGGAGCCAATCAGAGTATGTGAAGAACTCGATGGAATACCGAAATACCACGTTAGTAAGTTCCAAATAATAGCGGAGAATAACGCCGCTAAAATAACGACTGAACCAGTTGTATCTCCCGCAAAGGCATTTAAAGCGAATGGATCTACAATATCTTTTGTTAAAGCCTTTGCAACACCGACGAAAGTAATAGCTCCGATAAAGTTCATCACTGCAGCCATCATGATAGCTACGCGAGGTTTCAATGCTCTAGTGGAAACCGAAGTTGCAATAGCATTTGCTGTATCATGGAAGCCATTGATAAAGTCAAATGTTAGGGCAAAGATAACGACCAGTACGGTTAGAATAATGATTGTGTTCATTGTAAGTGCCCATCTCCTAATTACGCGTTACGCATGATAATTGTTTCCATAGTATTTGCAACGTTTTGGCAATGATCAGCGATATCTTCAAGTTGTTCATATATATCTTTATATTTAATAAGTCGAATCGGATCTTTTTCATTTAAAAATAGTTGTTTAATAGACGAACGTTGTACTTCATCACATTCACGTTCATAGTCCTTAATAAGAATTGCGTGTGGGCGCATGCCAATAAGATTCTTTTTCTTTAACTCTTCTGTTGCTTTCACAATTTCATCAGCGCTTTTTGAAATATAGCCTAAGAAAGTACGCATTGATTCGTCAACTTCTGTTAGAGAGAACATTTCAAAATGAGCGATACAATGCTCCGTACCATCTAATACGTCGTCCATACGAATGGCAAATTCTAGAATGTCTTCGCGCTCGATAGGTGTCATAAATGATTTGTTTAGCATCACGATCAGTTCGTGAATGAGCTTATCACCAGCTGTTTCGTAATTTTTCATAGTAATGCTAATCTCTTTTAAGTCAGCTACACTGTTAATACGAAAATCATTTGCGTAATGTACGGCCTCTCTCATATTCTCAGCAATTTTATGCAAAGCTATAAAGAAAGGGTCTTGTTTTTTTGAGTTAAGCATGTAAATCGAATCCTCCTGGATATAAATAAATTGGCCTCTAAACTTTACTATCATAACAAAATCTTTAATTTATCTACATAAATTTTTTCTATTCTCCATAAAACTTTACAATCCTGTAATATACAATTTGCTCACAAAATAATAATGGAACCTCTGTATTTGTTTTTATTAGTACAGGAAAACGCTTTAAACATATGGTTTTATAAGGATTTATACTTTCTGTTTAATACAAAAGAATACTATGGAGACATAAAATTTTGAATAACTTATATGTCAGAATTGTAAAGGGGATGTAAAGGGATTGCTTTACTCATAGTTTTCCCTTTTCTTAAGAATATCTTCATTTTTATCCTTCAACTTTATTAAGAATTCTTGTCTACAATGGAGAAAGAATTACTCATCACCACACGTTATGGTGATGGATTTAAAGAATGTGAAAGGGTGTTTATTTGAAAATGATTCAAGTCGAAAACTTACAACATACATTTTTAATTGGAAAGAAAGGCAAGGAAAAACAGGTTCCGGTATTAAAAGGTGTCAACTTTGAGGTGAAAAAAGGAGAGATTATCGCAATTGTTGGTAAAAGCGGATCCGGTAAATCTACCTTATTACAAGTACTAGCAGGATTTATGAAATCTGAACAAGGATCTATTAAGGTAAACGGTAAAGAAGCAGCTAATTTTACTGAAGTAGAAAGTGCAGCCTTTCGCTTGCAACATTTCGGATTTATCTTTCAAAACTTTCAACTGATGCCAGGCTTAACGGCTTCTGAAAACATAGAACTACCATTGAAGTTACAAGGTATCAAGAAAGCAATACGTACTGAAAAGGTGAAAAAATTAATGGACAAGGTTGGTTTAACGGAGGTAGCAGACCATTACCCGAATGAATTATCGGGTGGTCAGCAACAGCGTGTTAGTATTGCGAGAGCCTTAATTACAAATCCACCTATTTTGCTGGCAGATGAGCCGACAGGAAGTCTTGACTCAGAAACAGAGCAAGATATATTGCTGCTCATTCAAAGTCTAAACCGTGAGCTTGGTTTAACATTCGTCATCATTACTCATGACGAGGAAGTAGCAACGATAGCACATCGACGTTTCCGCATGTACGATGGGGAACTTGTAAAGGAGGAAGCATAACATGTTATTTAAAGATCAATTAGATTTTGTTACACAGCATATAAAGAAAAATAAATTACGTGTGTTTATGACAGTACTAGCGGCAACGATGGGGTGTGCATTTTTGATTGTCCTCGCATCAGTTGGGTTTGGGCTGCAGGATTCCATACGTAATGAAATATTATCGGATGAAAATATTACGAAAATTCAAGTGTTTGGTAATGATCAATTTACAGAGGAACAAATCCATGAAATAAAAAGTATAGAACATGTGAAAACAGTACTTGAAACGATTACTGTCAATGCATCCGGACATTCATTTTTTGAAGACCGCGATACACTATCTGATGTATACGTTACGAATATGCAAGATTTTGAGCAAGTAAGTGGCAAGCTTGCAAAAGGAAAGTATCCAACAAAGCCAAACGAAATCGTTGTAGGTTATCATTTTGCTCAAACATTAATAAATGATGCTGAGCGCAAAATTATTGAAGAGAAAAGTAAAAAAGCTGAAGCGGAAGGCACGTTTTATAATGGTAGTGAGGAAGGGTATAAGGACTCATTAATTGGTAAAGAAATCGAATTAGCATTAATGCCGCGTACTGAGGGTGCAGAAGAGGGCGAGAAAATAAAGTATACGATTGTCGGTGTTATGAAGAAGCCTTCTTATGATTGGATGGTCAATAACTCTATTTATATGGATAAAGAGCAAAAGCCTATGCTAGCAACTAATTTAGCAGCAACGGGTAATGTTAAAGAAGATGACATGTTTCTTTCAGAATTCAATATTTTCGCTGATAGTATGGAAAATGTAAAATCAATTTTAGACAAACTAAAAGACGATGGCTATAACGTTTATTCGGTGACTGAGCAGTTGGATAAAATGAATGTATTTTTCCTAGTTTTAAAGATCGGCTTAATTTTTGTAGGAACAATTGCTGTCTTGATCGCCTCGATTGGCATTTTCAATACAATGACAATGGCAGTTACAGAGCGTACTCGTGAAATCGGTGTTTTAAAGGCAATTGGAGCAAGTCCAAAGCTTATTCAACGATTGTTCTTAATGGAAAGTACATTCATTGGTGTTATTGGGACTTTAATAGCTGTAGTTATTTCATATATTATTAGCTTCGTAGCAAATGCTGCACTGCCTGTAATTCTAGAAGCAGCAACAGGGGAAGAGGCATTTAGTAAAAGTGACATTACATTTTCTCTAATTCCTTGGCAACTCGTTATTATTGCAGCAGCTATTAGTATTGGTGTAGCGATGATTTCAGGCTATCGTCCGGCACGAAAGGCCACAAAAATTGACGTTATTCAAGCATTACGACAAGAACTATAATAGAAAGGGCGGTCCAAAAGTTATTGGACCGCCCTCTTAATTTGATTAAGCAAATTAAGAAATACTCGCGGAAGGAGAGTGAATACCCGCGTTCCGCAATGAAATACCCACGAAAGGAGAGTGAATACCCGCGTTCCGCAATGAAATACCCGCGAAAGGAGAGTGAATACCCGCGTTCCGCAATGAAATACCCGCGAAAGGAAGGCGAATACCCGCGCTTCGCGATGAAATACCCGCGGAAGGAAGGCGAATACCCGCGTTCCGCAATGAAATACCCGCGAAAGGAAGGCGAATAACCGCGCTTCGCGATGAAATACCCGCGAAAGGAAGACGGATACCCGCGCTTCGCGATGAAATACCCGCGAAAGGAAGACGGATACCCGCGCTTCACTCACAAATAACGCGGTATATTATAGGTAAGCTTGTAACTCATTCGCTAAAAACGGCTTGGCATTTAGTAACTTTAAAAATGCATCGTAGCTAGCGCGCTGTTCAGAGCTTGGCTTTTTACCAGTATGATATGCTCTTATTAAAATGTTTTTTGGTGTGTTTTCCATATCGATAAACTCCAGCAGTTGTGCCTCATAGCCCACAAGTGATAGAATTTCTGCTCGGATTGCGTCCGTTGCAAGCGCTGAAAAACGCTCGCGTACGAGACCGTGCTGAAGCATGATATCTAGAGCTGGTGTATTAAGCTGGCGATTTAGCTCATGCTGGCAACAAGGGACGCTTAAAATAACGCTTGCTCCCCATTTCACAGCTCGTGCCAATGCCATATCAGTGGCAACATCACAAGCATGTAGAGTTACTACCATGTCCACGGCAGACTCATCATTATAATCATTAATATCTCCTACTAGAAATTCGAGTTGTTCATAGCCTAAATCCTGAGCGATTTGTGAGCATTCTTCGATGACTTCCTTCTTTAAATCCAAACCAGTGACACGAATGTCTAAGCCTTTTTCGATTTTTAAATAGTGGTATAAGGCGAATGTTAAATAGGATTTGCCTGAACCGAAATCTAAAATACGAACCTGACGATCTTTTGGTAAATATGTTAATGCATCATCAATAAATTCGATGAAGCGGTTGATTTGTTTAAACTTATCGTATTTTTGTTTTTTTATTTTTCCTTCTTCCGTTTGTACGCCAAGATGAATTAAAAATGGATATGGCTTATCCTCTGCCAGCAAATAGTTTTTCTTGCGATTATGCGCTAAATTAACTTGCTTTGGCGTTGAGGACTTATCAGATTTCCATAGTACTTTGTTCTTTTTTGATAGCTGCACTTGTATTTTTTCATCAATAAAATCAATATGTGCTTGGCGGTAATCGTTAAAAAATGCTTCTAGCTTCTCCGGGAAATCTTCTAATAAAACATTTTCATGCTTTAAAATACGTTCAAATTGATATTCAACTTGTATATGGTAAGCATCCTTCAATAATAAAGGTTTTAGCTTTATACGTTTTACTTCGTTTGATTTCATACGTGGTTGACTGATTGTCGCAGTAACAAGTTGCTGTTGTAAAATCCGCTCTATAAGCTGAGCTTGCATTTCTTCATATGTCATACATTTCGCCTTCTTTATCGTGTTATAGATGGCACTAGTTTAACATACTTTATGAATTGCATTGCTATTATAAATTTTAGAATTCGCTCTTTGAATAATTATAGGTTATCTTGTATATTTGTGGTATTTTAAATATAGGGAATTTTTAATAAAAAGATTTATGGGGAAATAAGGGGGAAAAATATGTCTGCAAACATGTATCAATTACTTTCGATTATCATTTATATGATAGCTATGCTAGGAATCGGTTGGTATGCATTTGTTAAAACATCTAATTTAACCGATTACATGCTCGGTGGGCGTTCGCTAGGCCCTGCTGTCACAGCGCTAAGTGCAGGTGCAGCAGATATGTCTGGCTGGCTGTTAATGGGATTACCGGGTGCGATCTATTTATCTGGAATTGTTGAGGCTTGGATTGCTATTGGTTTAACGATTGGTGCCTATTTGAATTGGTTACTAGTAGCACCGAGACTACGTGTATATACACAAGTTGCTAATGACTCAATTACTATTCCGAGTTATTTAGATAATCGTTTACGTGACAACACAAAGCTTATAAGAATTGCGTCAGGTATTATTATTTTAATCTTTTTTACATTTTATGTTTCTTCGGGAATGGTTGCAGGAGGCAAGTTTTTTGATAGTTCATTTGGCTATGACTACCATACTGGTTTATTGATTGTATCTGCTGTTGTTGTAGCATACACATTGTTTGGAGGATTTTTAGCTGTTAGTTATACAGACTTTTTACAGGGTCTAATTATGTTTGTTGCACTTATTTCTGTACCGTTATTTGGATTGTTTTTAACAGGTGGAATTGGAGACACAATAGCATCTATTAAAGCTGTAAATCCTGAACATCTAAGTTTATTACCAGCAACTGCAACTGCTGCTGCAATTATTTCATCACTTGCATGGGGACTAGGTTATTTCGGACAACCACATATTATCGTACGCTTTATGGCAATAAGTTCAGTAAAAGAAACAAAGCAGGCACGTCGTATCGGTATTGGCTGGATGATGCTAAGTTTGTTCGGGGCGATTGCAACAGCTTTGGTAGGTGTAGCATATTATGAACAAAATGCAGGTGAGTTAAAGGACGCCGAGACAGTATTTATTGTCCTTGGCCAAATCCTATTTCACCCATTCATTGCAGGTATAATGCTAGCTGCCATTTTAGCCGCGGTTATGAGTACAATTTCATCACAATTAATTGTTACTTCGTCAGCGCTTGTAGAAGATATTTACAAAGCTATATTTAATAAAACGGCAGATGATAAGCATTATGTTTTTATTGGCCGTGTCGCTGTTTTAGTTGTAGCTATTATCGCGGCGATTTTAGCATGGAATCCAGATAGTTCTATTTTAGGCCTAGTAGGCTTTGCTTGGGCTGGCTTTGGTGCAGCATTCGGTCCAGTAATATTGCTGTCTCTATATTGGAGGAAATTAACGAATTACGGAGCTCTCAGTGGGATGATAGCAGGTGCTGCAACTGCCTTCATTTGGGGGAAAATAAAGGTCTTATCGGATACATTATATGAGATTGTTCCAGGCTTCTTCGTATGCTTAATCGTTGCGGTTATTGTCAGTATCTTGACATATAAACCGAATAAAGATATTGAAGACGAGTTCAATCGCACTGAGGTATTGTTAAAAGAAGAACGAAAGTAAATAAATGTAGTGCGCCTTTTTTTATAGAAGGCGCCTTTTTTACGATATATATGTTATTGAAAATAAGATAACTACTAAACAACACGAATTTGGACATTATATGGTAAGATGAAGAAAATTTGTCGGAGTAGCATCAAGGCATTGGTGGGAGGTTTGTGGATGGATAGAATTAAAGAAGTAGATATATTGGTGGAAAAAGCTATTTTAGTTGGCGTAAATTTACGGAATGATGAGCATTTTGATTATTCAATGGAGGAGCTAAAAAATTTAGCTGAAGCTTTAAATGTTGAAGTAGCTGGCATAGTCACACAAAATTTAGAGCGAGTTACGCCATCTCATTATGTTGGAACAGGGAAAATTGAAGAAATAAAAAACTTTTATGATGAAGTACAGGCGAATTTAGTAATTTTTAATGATGAATTATCTCCTTCGCAAATCCGTAATTTAGAGCGCGATTTAGAAACAAAGGTTATTGATAGAACGATGTTGATTTTAGATATTTTTGGACGTCGTGCTAAAACAAGTGAAGCTCAGCTGCAAGTTGAGTTAGCGCAATTGCAATATATGTTACCTCGTTTGGTTGGTTTGCATGCTTCTCTCAGTCGTCAAGGTGGCGGTACTGGAGGTGGCTTTAAAAACCGTGGTGCCGGTGAGACAAAGCTCGAGCTAGACCGTCGTAAAATTGAGGATCAAATTGCGAAAATTAAGAAGGACCTAGAGCATGTGAAGGAGCAACGAGAGACGCAGCGTAAACAACGACGTAAAAATGCCGTCCCTGTCGTTTCTATTGTTGGCTATACGAACGCTGGTAAGTCAACCATTATGAATCAGCTACTTACGAAAATAGGGCAGGAAGATCATAAACAAGTGTTTGAAAAGGATATGCTTTTTGCCACACTTGAAACATCTGTCCGTCAAATAGAATTACCTGATAAGAAGACATTTTTATTAACAGATACAGTTGGTTTCGTTAGCAAATTACCGCATCATCTAGTGAAGGCATTCCGCTCAACTCTAGAAGAGGCTCGTGATGCCGACTTATTACTACATGTTGTGGATGTTTCCAATTCTGAGCACGGCTTTATGATGGACGTAACAAATGAAACGCTTAAAGCAGTTGGCGTTGAAGGGATACCAACAATTTATGTATATAATAAAGCTGATATAGCCAACGTTCCATACCCTGTGATCAGTGGTGATAATATTTGGATTTCAGCGAAGGAAGGGACTGGATTAGAGGAATTATTGCAAATGATACGTCAGCATATTTTCTCAGATTATATAACATGTAAAATGCTCATTCCGTATGAGCAGGGAAATATCGTATCTTATTTAAATGAACATGCCTCTGTCTATGAAACAGCGTATGAAGAAAATGGCACGCTGTTAACAATAGAGGCAAAAGAAGCGGATTACGCAAAATTCCAACAATATGTAATTAATTAATCACAGACATGTTCTAAAAACATGTTAGAAGCACTCTTCGTGTTTCTAACGTGTTTTTTGTTGCGAAAGAAAAAGCGAATTTATATCATTGTGGATTAAATTTTAGATAATACTAGCTTTTTTGTTAATAAAGTAAATAATCTGATTATAAAATATTTTAGAATAATTTTACAGAGGTTTATAAATTAGTAGATATTAAAGAGTAAGAAAACTCAGTAATATCAATAGGTTTGCTATAATTATAGCAAAATGAGTCTGAATTTAAAGAAAAGGTGTAAAATTCCAACATTTTTTAAAACTCTTGAAAAAGTTTTTAAAACGCTTTAGTATGATGAAATAAAGTTTTTATCCTTACAATTGGGTAATAATATTATTATCGAATAATGAAATCGGGAGAGGATATTTTTATGTCTACTAAAGATGAAATTGTAAAATCCGTCCCTCAAAACGGCTTTGTCGGACACCCTAAAGGGCTCTTTACATTATTTTTTACAGAATTTTGGGAACGATTCTCATACTACGGTATGCGAGCAATTCTGATCTTCTTTATGTATTATGAATTGCATGAAGGCGGTCTAGGTTTAGATCGTGGAACAGCGAACTCCATTATGGCCATCTACGGATCAATGGTTTACATGTCCGGGATACTCGGCGGTTGGATTGCTGACCGAATACTAGGTACACGTAGAACCATCTTCTATGGTGGAGTGTTCATTATGTTTGGACATTTCCTGCTAGCTTTACCTGGTGGTGTGAGCATGTTATTTGTTTCAATGTTCTTTATTGTCATTGGGACAGGTTTATTAAAACCGAACATTTCAAGCATTGTCGGAGATATGTATGCTGATACAGATAGTCGCCGTGATGCAGGTTTTTCAATTTTCTATATGGGTATTAATATGGGATCATTCCTTGCACCTTTAATTGTCGGAACAATTGGACAAAAGTATAATTTCCACCTAGGCTTTGGTGTAGCAGGGATCGGAATGTTAGTTGGTTTAATTATTTATAAATTAACAGAGAAAAAATATTTAGGGTTAGCAGGGTTACAGGTAAACAACCCGTTACTGCCTGAAGAACGTAAAAAAGTCTTTTCTCGATTTGGGATTATCGCTTTACTTATTATTATTGCTGGGGCAATTGGTATTAAAACTGGCGTACTAACAATGAATGTCTTTAGTATAATTATTACTACGCTAGGTATTGTAATTCCAACATTGTTCTTTATTTATATGTATCGCAGTGAGAAAACAACGAAGGACGAGAAGTCTCGAGTGCTCGCTTATATTCCGTTATTTATATCAGCTGTAATGTTTTGGGCAATCCAAGAACAAGGGGCAACTATTTTAGCAACGTTTGCAGATAGTCGTACACGATTAGATATTGGTGGTTTCCATATTCAATCTTCTTGGTTCCAATCGTTAAACCCTTTATTCGTCGTTACAATGGCTCCATTGTTTGCCATGTTATGGATGAAATGGGGAGATAAGCAACCATCGACACCGCGTAAATTCGCTTATGCATTATTCTTTGCAGGATTGTCATTCTTAGTGATGATGCTTCCAGCGTATTTATCTGGTGGTACAGATTTAGTAAGCCCATTATGGTTAGTATTATCATTCTTTTTAGTTGTAGTTGGGGAGTTATTATTATCGCCAGTAGGTTTATCGGCTACTACAAAATTGGCTCCAAAGGCTTTTGCTGCACAAACGATGTCGCTTTGGTTTTTAACAAGCGCAGCAGCGCAAGCGATCAACGCACAACTTGTAAAAGTCTATGAAGTGGTAAGTGAATTCACATACTTCGGTTTCTTAGGCTCATTATCAATTGTTTTAGGGATCATAATATTAGTACTTTCACCGATTATTTCAAAAGCTATGCGAGGTATTAATTAATCAAAAAATGCAAGTACAGTTATTCAAATAACTGTGCTTGCATTTTTTTTGTATAAAGAATATTTTGTTGATAATCTGCCCATCACATAACGTGTGGTTAAATGGCTGGAACGGGACGTTTTAGAGTAGAAAAGTTATTATTTTCATTTATAATAATCTTAATAGTATGATAATTCAAGGGGTTGGATGCTATGAAGGAAGCTTTGAGTCGTTTGAGGCCAAGATTAATGGATATTTTCACGTACTTGCACGCGAATCCAGAAATAAGTTGGCATGAGGTAGAAACAACAAATTATATTTTCGATTTACTAACTCGTGAAGGTTTTTCACCAATACGCTTTAAAAACAGTACAGGGCTTTATGTTGATGTAGGGAATGGTCAACCTAAAGTCGGTTTACGTACAGACATGGATGCGTTATGGCAGGAAGTAGATGGTGAATTTCGTGCGAATCACTCCTGTGGCCATGACGGACATATGACGATGGCAATCGGTGCCCTCTTACTTTTGAAAGAGCTTGCTCCATCATTCAAAGGTACAATTCGTGTAATTTTTCAACCAGCGGAAGAGAAAGGAACAGGCGCTTTCTCTGTTTTAAAAGAAGGAGTCATTGATGATTTAGACTTTTTATTTGGTGTCCATGTAAGACCTGTCCAAGAGCTTGAAGACGGTACATATTGTGCCGCGTTGCACCATGGAGCTTCTCGATTATTAGAAGGAGAAATCATTGGAGAAGATGCCCATGCTGCTAGACCGCATCTTGGTGTGAATGCCATTGAAGTAGGAGCAACTATTATTGAAGATTTACGAACCATTCATACAAATCCGATGGTTCCTGTATCAATTAAGATGACTAAATTTCATGCAGGAGGAGAATCCGGCAATATTATTCCTGGGAATGCAGCGTTCACAATTGATATACGAGCTCAACAAAATGATGTGATGGATGCACTTGTACAGGGAGTAAAAAGGGTTATTGATTCTTCCAAGCTGTTGCATAAAGTGCAGATTGAATTACGTACAGTGGCAAATATAGTAGCTGCTGAGGTAGACTCAACCGCTCAATCTCTTATGGAGAAAGCAATCGTGCAAGCAACAGGGGTGTCGAATTTAAGAAGGCCAATTCATACACCTGGAGGAGAAGATTTTCATCATTATGCTGTCCAACGCCCACATTTAAAATCTACGATGTTAGGTTTAGGCTGTGGACTAGCACCAGGACTACATCATCCGAAGATGAAATTTAAGCAGGCAAGGCTAGTAACTGGAGTTGAAATTCTTACAAGAGCGGTATTGTTAGCGTTGGAGTCAGGGAATACAAAGGAGGGGTCAGTATAATGTTAGAGAGAGTGCGTATTCAAAAAGTAATGACACCTACAGAGGTTGCAGAAGTGCAAATTTTAAACGAAAGTATTTGGGGGAGTCAGGCTATTCCCTCTCATCAATTGTTAGCGGCTGTACAAAATGGTGGATTAGTACTTGGGGCGTATTTAGACGACAAGCTGATTGGCTTTAACTACTGCTTTGTTGGCTATGGACATGGAAAAATGTATTTACACTCACACATGATTGGCGTGGAGAAAACATATCGTGAACAAGGTGTAGGTGAATTATTAAAGCATGCCCAGCAGGAATATGCAAAAGAACATGGGTTTCAGCTTGTGATTTGGCTATTTGATCCACTAGAAGCATGTATGGCTAATTTATCGTTTTTGAAGCTCAATTCCTTTAGTCTTCAGTATGAAAATGATTATTATGGTCCGCTCAAGGATGATTTTAACGATGGGCTACCTTCAGATCGAATTGTCGTAGAATGGTGGATCGAACGCGATCGAGTAGATGATTCCTTAGATGAACTAGAAGAGGGAGTCGAAGAAATTGTACCGTGGTCTTTAACGGTAGATGGCTTACCGGTGCTCGATATTGAAGGTGAATTTCAGCGAGAGCAATTATTTTATAAGGACGCTTATTTATTGCCCATACCTCAATATTTACAAAAGATGAAAGTGGATAGTCCTAAGCTTGCAGAAGACTGGCGTTATAAAGTTCGTACTATTTTAACGACATTATTTGAACAAGATTATGCAATCGTTCGAATGAAAAAGCACAAGGAATATGTCCATAGCTATCTATTAGTCAGACGCTCCTTATTAGCTTTATAATAAGGATAAGGAGTGAAATCTTGTGAAACTAGAACAGATTACAGTTAGACATATGAGAATGCCAATGAAATCTCCGTTTACAACGAGTTTTGGCACAATTGATGAAAAGGAATTTTTACTTATAGAAGCGATAGATCAATCAGGAACTGTAGGATGGGGAGAAGCTGTTGCCTTTGTAGCGCCTTGGTATACAGAGGAGACATTAAAAACAACATGGCATATGCTTGAAGACTTCTTGATACCTATCTTGTTACATAAAGAGGTTGGGCATCCAGATGAAATTAGTGCTTTGTTTTCCTCTATTCGTCGTAACTGCATGGCGAAGTCCTCTATTGAAGGGGCTATATGGGACATTTATGCTCAACAAACGAAACAATCACTTGCAAAAGCATTAGGTGGACATAAGGAACAAATAGAGGTAGGCGTTAGTGTAGGTATTCAATCTTCCACCGAAGCATTAATAGAGCTATTAAAAAGCCATGTAAATAAAGGCTATAAACGAGTAAAAGTGAAAATTAAGCCTGGTCACGATGTAGAAGTAATTCGTGCTATACGAGCTGAAATGCCCGATCTGCCATTAATGGTAGATGCTAATTCAGCCTATACATTGAACGATATGGATGTATTGCAGCAACTTGATGCATTTAATCTATTAATGATTGAGCAACCTTTAGCTGTAGATGATATTGTCGATCATGCTAAGCTACAGCAAAAAATAAAAACACCTATTTGTTTAGATGAAAGCATCACTTCCTATGAAGATGCTCGAAAAGCGATAGAGCTTGGTAGTTGTGGTGTTATCAATATTAAAATAGGACGTGTAGGCGGTTTAACAGAAGCAAGAAGAATTCATGATTTATGTAAGGAAAATAAAATTCCTGTTTGGTGTGGTGGCATGCTAGAGGCAGGAATCGGACGAGCGCATAATATTGCATTAACATCGCTCACTAATTTTGTGCTACCAGGGGATACTGCAGGCTCTAGTCATTATTGGTATGAGGATATCATTACACCTGAAGTAATTGTAGAGGATGGTTATATTCGTGTGCCACAAACAATTGGTATTGGATATACACCTAATTTGAAGGTAATCGATAAGCTAACAATCAGCAGAAAGGTCTATCAATAATAGGTTCATCACCACACTTTGGTGATGATCCCGATAATAGGATAAACAGGGAGAGAACTGATTGAAAAAAAGTTTGCAAATCGGTGGTGCCTATGTAGGAATTATCGTCGGTGCGGGATTTGCATCAGGACAGGAAATCGTACTTTATTTTACAAGCTATGGCTTTCATGGGGTATATGGTGCATTTATTGCGACATTTGGATTTGCTTTAGTGGGAATGTGCATTGCACAAATTAGCTCAAGATTACGTACGACATCGCACAAGGATTTAATTTATCAAATATCAGGTAATACTGTAGGCTTTGTGATGGATTATTTACTGTCCCTTTTCTTATTCGGTGTAGCAGTAATCATGTTTGCAGGAGCAGGCGCTACGTTTCATCAAATGTTTGGACTGCCGGTTTGGCTAGGGAGCATTTGTATGATTGTACTGACTATAGCGACGGTTATGATGAATGTGAAGAGTATTATAAACATTATTGCTATTGCTACACCCTATCTGCTAGCAATTGTCTCGATCATAGCTGTCTATTCAATAGCTACGATGGATTTGACCTTTGTCGAACAAGCTGTTATCGCACAACAAGCACAAGTGAGTACTAAAAGTTGGTGGACTACAGCTTTACTGTATACGTCTTTTAATATCGGTGTGTGTTTTTCTCTTTTAACTGTTATGTGTGGATCTATTCGCAATGAGAAGGTGGCGGGGATGGGAGGCATTATTGGTGGGGTTTTGCTCGGAGCTTTAATTCTTCTTATTAACCTATCCCTTCTTGCCAAAATGAATGTAATCGTTGGCCTAGATATACCGATGCTAGCTTTAGCAAATGAAATTCATCCTCTAGTCGGTCTGTTGATGTCTTTTTCCTTATTAGGGATGATTTATAATACAGCGGTAGGGATGTTCTATTCATTTATGGTAAGGTTTTTTAAACCTAATAAGGCTAGTTTTAAGGTTACTGCCTTTTTTATCGGCGCATTGGGCTTTTTAGCAAGTCTCGCTGGCTTTACAACGCTTGTAGCCAAGCTATATGCAGTGATGGGGTATGTAGGTTTTATATTAATCATTTTAATTGTTTTTGCGTGGCTCAAAGGCGTTCGACGAATAGCATAATTTCTTTCAGCGAATGTTTTATGTAGCAAAAGCAATAACAACACACGACTGAGTGACCAACATCATGTTGTTGTTGCCGCTTTGCTTTCGCGCAAAAGACATTTATTGGCCCAAAGCCTCCGGACGCAATTATCAATTGATTTAAAAGGTGATTGAGAAAAAATTAGTATTTTATTCTCAATTACCTTTTTATTGTGACGAAAAAGTAGAGATATTTAACTTTGAGGAACCAAATAAATAAGAATTCCGTTAAGAAAGCTCGTGTTATTAAAGATTCTCAAATAAAACGAGAATAATTCTCAATGGAAGGTTGACTGAGAATGGAAACGAGCTTATAATGAGAATCGTGAGTAATGATAATCATTTTCAATGATTATTACGAGCAAAAATGAATCTACCGGGGATTACAATGAAAAAAAGATATCTTTTAACAGCAACTGTTGTGTTGTCTATAGTTTCACTATTTATCGGAGTAGTTGATATTAAACCGAGTGATCTATTAGACTTCGAATCAGAAGAAACTAGACTATTTATTATTAGTCGTATACCGAGACTTGTAGCAATTTTGTTAGCAGGTGCAGGTATGAGTATTGCTGGTTTAATTATGCAAAGCTTAAGTAGGAATAAGTTCGTGTCACCAACGACAGCAGGTACATTAGATGCTACGAAGTTGGGGGTTCTAATTTCGATGATGTTTTTCACAAACGTCACGTATTTTCAAAAAATTTCCTTCGCTTTCCTATTTGCTTTAGCCGGCACATTATTGTTTATGCAAATATTAAATCGAATCAAGTTTAAAGATGCGATCTTTATACCGCTTATTGGCTTAATGTTTGGGAATATCCTTTCTTCAATTACAACTTTCTTTGCATATAAGGCGGATATTATCCAAAACATTTCTGCGTGGTTACAAGGAGATTTCTCATTAATGATGAAAGGTCGTTATGAGCTTTTATACATAAGTGTACCCGTGCTTATATTAGCTTACATTTATGCGAACCGCTTTACAGTGGCAGGAATGGGTGAGGATTTTGCAAAAAATCTTGGTCTTTCCTATAAATTCATTGTGAATTTAGGTTTAGTGTTAGTAGCACTTATTTCGACAACGGTAGTACTGACAGTTGGTGTGATACCGTTTCTCGGTTTAATCATTCCGAATATAATTTCGCTGTTCAAAGGGGATAATCTTGCTAAGACATTGCCTCATACCGCACTACTAGGAATGTCGTTCTTGTTATTCTGCGACATTATAGGGCGTGTACTGATTTTCCCTTATGAAATTCCGATTAGTATGACTGTCGGTGTCATCGGAAGTGCAATCTTCCTAATTATGTTATTTAGGGGGAAAGCATATGCGTAACCGTACAAAAATGTTGATCTTACTAGGTTTGGCTGTAGCATCTATTTTACTGTATGTATTTTATGGACTTAATGATAACTATCATTATGCGTTCCCACGCCGTCTCATTAAAGTGTTTGCTATGTCGTTAACCGGAATTGCGATTGCTTATTCGACGGTGGTTTTCCAAACGATTACACATAACCGTATTTTAACGCCAAGTGTAATGGGACTTGATGCATTATATATGATGGTTCAAACGTTCATCTTTTATTTCTTTGGCTCTATGTCGATATTCGTCATTAATGCCAAATACAATTTCTTACTAGCTGTTTCAGCTATGGTTATCTTTGCGTTAATTTTTTATCGTGTATTGTTCAAAGAAGGTAAGCGTCCGATTTATTTCTTACTGCTTGTCGGTATGATTGTCGGAACGTTTTTAGGAAGCGTAACTACGTTCTTCCAAGTTTTAATAGATCCGAATGAATTTTTAAGCTTACAAAGTAAAATGTTTGCAAGCTTCAACAATGTCAATTCGGATTTAGTATGGCTTGCAGCTGTTGTCATCATCATTACCTTTATTTATGGCTGGCGTCATATGAACCAACTAGATGTAATGTCTCTTGGTCGGGATACAGCCATTAACCTAGGGGTACCATATGATAAGCTTGTACAGCGTATGCTCATATTATCTTCGGTGTTAATAGCCGTATCTACAGCTCTTGTTGGGCCTATTACGTTCTTTGGCTTAATCGTAGCAAATTTATCATATCAATATTTTAAGACGTACAAGCACTCTGTGATCGTCATAGGTTCTTGTGTAATGAGTATTGTAGCTTTAGTCGGTGGACAGTGGATGGTCGAACGTATATTTAACTTCGATACAACCCTGAGCGTTATTATAAACTTCGTAGGTGGCGTATACTTCATCTACTTATTATTGAAGGAAAGTAGGTCAGCAGGATGATCCAAGTAAAAGAACTCTCCAAGTACTTTGGGAAAAAACCGGTCATTCAAGATGTCAGTGTCGACGTTGTACCAGGGAAAATAACATCTTTTATTGGACCAAATGGTGCAGGTAAATCAACATTGCTTTCAATGGTAAGCCGTTTACTTAATGCAGATACTGGAGAAGTATTACTCGACAAGTCTGATGTACGTCGTTGGAAATCAGATGACTTTGCAAAGCGAGTATCTATTTTAAAGCAGTCAAACTATATGAATGTACGCTTAACAATTCGTGAGCTTGTTTCATTCGGGCGATTCCCTTATTCAAAAGGTAATTTAAAGCCTGAGGATGAACTAAAAGTAGATGAAGCAATTCAATATATGAATTTAGAGGATATTCAACACAATTATTTGGATGAATTATCCGGCGGTCAACGTCAACGTGCATTTATCGCAATGGTTATTGCACAGGATACAGACTATATTTTGCTTGATGAGCCGCTCAACAATTTAGACATGAAGCACTCTGTGCAAATCATGAAAATTTTGCGTAAGCTCGTGGATGAGTTAGGGAAAACGGTTGTCATCGTATTACACGATATTAACTTTGCTTCGGTCTACTCTGATCATATTGTTGCATTAAAAAATGGTCGTGTTGTCAAAGATGGTCCAACAAATGACATTATCAACCCTGATGCACTTAAAGAAATCTACGATATGGATATTCCTGTTCAAGAGCAAAATGGATGTCGCATTTGTGTGTATTTCAACTCTTAGAAATAGTAAAGATGGGATAACCATCTATTAACTATAAATTAAATTTAAAGGAGCAATTTTACAATGAAAAATTGGAAATTACTAACTGTATTAATGGCTATGATGCTATTAGTATTAGCTGCTTGCGGTTCTAAGGACGAAGCAAAAAAAGAAGAGAAAGATTCTTCAACTGATAACAAACCTTCTGAGACGCAAAAGGAAGAAGCTACAGCTTATCCAATCACAATTCCAGGTAGCACACAAGGTGAAAATACATTTAAAGAAGTAACTCTTGATAAAATGCCAGAAAAAGTTGTTGTATTTGACTATGGTTTCCTTGATACTTTAGATGCTTTAGACGTTAAAGTTGCAGGTGTTCCACAAAAATCAGTTCCAAAGTATTTAAGCAAATATGCTGATAAATCTTACGTAAATATTGGTGCTTTAAAAGAACCAGATTTTGAAGCAATCTCTGAAATGAACCCAGATATTATTTTCATCTCTGGTCGTCAAGCAGCAGCTTATGATGAGTTATCTAAAATTGCACCGACAGTATTCGTAGGTGTGGATGCAAAAGATTTCATGCCATCATTGAAAGCTAACGTTGAATTAGCTGGTAAGATCTTTGGTAAAGAGAAAGAAGCTGCTGATGCATTTGCTGCTTACGAAGCAAAAGTAGAGGAAGTTAAAGCGGCAACAGCTTCAGCTAAAGAAAAAGCTTTAATCGTACTAGGTTCTGAAGGTGCATTATCTGCATATGGTCCTGGTTCACGTTTCGGTGTAATTCATGATGTTTATGGTGTAAAAGCTGCTGATGAAAAAATTAAAGTTGATTCACATGGCGACAATGTAAGCTTTGAATATGTACGTGACACAAACCCAGATGTTTTATTCGTAGTTGACCGTGATGCTGCTGTAACTCCAGAAGGTGAGTCTGGTACAAAAGCTGCAATTGAAAACGAAATCGTTAGTGCTACTAACGCTGCGAAAAACGGTAAAATCTTCTATTTAGATCCGCAAGTTTGGTATTTATCTGGTGGCGGTTTAACTTCTGAAACTCAAAAAGCTGATGACATTTTAAAGGCGTTTAAATAATATGTTTGTACAAATTAAACGTATTGTCGTTACGGAAGGGAATTCCGATAAAGTAGTTGAACGTTTTGGTGCTAAAAAAGATGGTCCAACATTACTTGAACAACAGCCAGGCTTTATTGATAAGCAAGTACTTTTGAAAAAAGTACGACGTGGTGATGAAGAAGTGTTAATTGTGGTTCGTTGGGAATCAGAAGAAGCATGGAAAAATTGGGAGAAGAGCCCGGAGCATATTGCTGGTCATAAAGCAAATGCTGGTAAACCGAAGCCTGATCACATCATCGAAAGCGGACAAGAAGTTTATTATGTAAAAGGTTAATAATGTAGAGGTGTCTCAAAGTCCATTTGAGGCACCTTTTTTTTATACGAATACATACGGTCTCGTAGAAAAAACAATAGATAGGCAAAGAGACAGAGAGCGAAGGAAAGAATGGCTAGCGAGACTGAAAGAAGTCGGAGTGACGGATAGAAAAATTAAGCGATGAATAGAAGCATTGAAATGACACATAAAACGTTATTAAGGAAGAAGGGAGGCACAAATTTATAACCGTGCCATCCCAATGTAGTTTTATTTCTTAATGCTTAATGGACGCTTTATTCCATGCATTAAATGCTGTCGTAATATTAAAAGAAATACCATTATCACTAATGGAGACCTCGGTAAAATGTTTGGGTGCATAATTAGCTTCCTTTATAGCAGTATTATTTTTCCCTAAAGAGGACATTTCTATTTCTGAATTATAGAGATAAATAGGTAAGCCGACAGCGGCATTTCTAATAGAAGTGCTAGAGCAATTGCCTCTAGCATTTATAATACAAAAGCTTGGAAACGCATAGATTATAGGTGTATGTATGTTTAATCCAGAGGTAAATGGACTTACTAAAGGCGGTATAGATTGATTTTCTTCAGATACTCTTTTAACTCCATATTGTTCAATAAAAGCGTCTAGCTTTTGCTGAAAAGTATCCTCAAATCCAGGAATATTGCAAATAAAATTTGAAAATGTAGATTTGCTTTTATACTCTGCCAATGTTTCTTTATAAGCCTGTTGCTCGGCTTCAACAATTATTTGCTCTATACATTGCTGTTCTTTCGAAGGTTTTTTAATCGTTATTTCCTCTTCAGAAACAGAAATTGTACAGGAGAAATTAGCTGTAAGTATTAAAACATTTTCATTTACGTCATTTTTCATTTCAATCACTCCCTGTGTTTCGAGTATTTCCCTGTTAATAGATTTAAATGATTCCTAGCTGTCCATCGTGATAACTTAAGATATTTTTATTCCGAATGCACTTAGCCTTCTCTTCAGTACATGGCATACGTTCTTAATTCTATTTCTAATATTTGGCGATGAAGCTTTTAACTTGATTAAATCAAAATATTACGAACAGAATGCAAATGATCTTACCCTATTTAAGCGTATCATCGATAAGGACGCCATTTCAATGGTGGGTTTACGCCAAAAAATGGCGGTCAATAATATAATACCGCCATTTTTTGGCGGTATATCCGTCATGATTTTATGTAAAATATTCCCTTATAATTTTAATTCCTAGTATTATTTCCCATTAATCTGTATACTATTTGATAACATACTTGTGGGAGGAGAGGACTATTGCAGGAGCTTGACGAAAAAATTAATGAAGCATTGGATATTCTAATTGAAAACGAGTTATTGATAGGTCTTGAACTACGGTCGATGCTAAAGATTTTTAAGGAAGAAAAAAAGGCAGTTGGCTATTCATTTGGTAAGCTATGTTATTGGCATTACGAAGCATTTGCAGATTGTTTGAACGAGGACATCTATAAAGTTGCCGCAGCAATTGAACTTTTAATTTTATCGTTTGATATCATCGATGACTTGCAGGACAAGGATTCAGACTACAGTTGGACTAAAACACCTGAATTATCATTAAATGTTGCGTTAGCTATGCTAGTGATGGCTTCTAGAACTATACGTGAGACTTCCTTTGAACACAAAAGTGCAGCTATTCAAATACTTGATGATTATGCATTACGAAGTATAAATGGTCAGCAATTAGATTTACTTAATACTTGTAGGGATGAGCAATCATATTTACAAATGATTGAGCAAAAGTCAGGTTCTTTAACAGCAATGGGTTGCTTAATTGGTGAAGTACTTGCAAAAGGTGAGACATCTTCTGATGTTAACGAGTATGGGAAATACATAGGTATTATCCAACAAATTAAAAACGATATTCAAAGTTTAAAAACTTGGGGATCAAAAAATGATTTGTTAAATAAAAGATACTCATTGCCTATTATTTATCTTTTATCACAGAAAAATGATGTTTCAAAGTCTGTTTTAAGCTATTATAATGACAATATAGATGCATTTTTAGATAATAATGCTACGGCAAAAGAGTTGACAAATGGTGGTGCGATACGTTATGCAATTACTATTAAAAATGTATATAAGTTAAAAGCATTAAATGCTCTTGAAAATGTAGCTATAAATGAAGTATATACAGACTACCTAAAAAAACTTATGAAATGAGGAGAGATTAGTATGATTAATGTAATTCAACATCTAGAAAAGAACCAAGAACTAGTTACACTAATAAAAGAACAAAAAGCCTCATTAATTGGAATTTCAGCTATGGAGCAAAAAGCAATACTTGACTCATTTGAAGAAATAGTATGCTTAGAAAACGTATTTTGGAACTGAAAATAATTAAACGTATATGGTTTCTGCTTGCTATAAGTATTTACATATTGCTAGGTTCTTACCTACTATATGTCACTTACAGCATGAATTTTTTGACAATAGGTTTAAAAGAAGAAAATGGGGAATGGGTAGCAACTAATTCATACAATAAACAATTAGCGGATGGAAATCGAATTACTAAAGGAGATGTTGTTTTAAGTGTAGATAACATCCAAATAGAGAATGTCCCTAATGTAAAACATGATCATGTTTTACGTACGGCAAGCTCACTAACAATTATGAAGCCTAACGGACAAATAATTGATGTGAGGATTAGTAAATCAGATTTACAAGAGCAATTTTTTTATTATTTATTGGTAATACCATCCGGTTACTTTTTTTTAACATTAATTATTGTGTTTTACTTATATTTTAAACAAAAAAATACATCTCTTTTATGTTTGCTTATTTTATTTTTGCTCACTGTTTCCATTGCTTATGTTAGCATCGGTGCATCCGGCGGCCTTAACAGTATAGGTGTAATCGTTAACCGGGGTACCATGTTGCTATGCTTAGTGTTACTACTCCATTTTTTAAGAAATTATTATACATTTTTAAAAACAAACTGGTTGCGTTCTAACAATATAAAATTATTTTATATTCTTCCTGTGGTAGCAATGATACTAGGCGGTATGGGCATTATTTACCCTGCTATTAATAATTTACTTTCGAATATTGTACTAACTGTGTTCCTCATTTTCCTTATTATCATACTTAGTATTTTATTGCTAAGCTATTTCAAATATAAATCGCCTCAGTTAAAAGTTTTATTAATTAGTATAATGATTCCGTTTCTGCCATTCCTTTTTCTATATGCGCTCCCTAACATTTTATTTCATCAATCTATACTTTCAGCTGAAATTAGTGCTCTATTTTTATTGCTAATTCCGTTTAGTTTTATTTTTACACAGTTAGCAGAGCGGCTATTTGATATTGAATACCATATTACAAGACTTAGGTATTATATAATTTTTTCATTAATATTTACTTTATGGTTTATAGTCGGTTTGTATTGCATTGCCGGAAAATATTTAACAATACCTGTAATATCAGGTGTTTCTCTCTTTACTTTTACATCGTTAGTTGTCCTTTTTTACATAAAAGAGAAGGTAGATTATCGAAAGCGAAAAATTTTATTTTCGACAAAAGGGGATTATATACACCAGCTATACACTGCTGTCGATAGGATTGGTAAAACGATTAAAATAGATGAGCTTCTAGAGAAGTTTGCACAAGAGGTTTCATTACATCTTGAGCTAGAGAATGTATTTGTATTAACTTATAACTATGACACAAATCAATTTTCTTCAACGGTTGAGGTAAAGCTTTCAACTAATCCAGCGCTAATAGAGGATTTAAAATTAGGAGAAATACGGAGAATCGACAAAGTCTACTTAGCCTTCCTCCATCAAGATGCTCATTATAAAAGAGCCTTAGTATTGGAACATAAAAATTCGATTCATTTAAAAGATGAAGAGCTTTTATGGCTTGAATTGCTTTTATTATATGTAAACAATTTTATTGAAAATACAAAGATGGTAGAAGAGCTGTTAGAGGAACTAAGGCATATGAGACAGGTAGATGATAGTCAATTACCTTGGTTAAGCAAATTATTATGGTTAAGATTTGAAGAGGAAAAATATCAATTAGCTCAAGAATTACATGATACCAATTTGCAAGAGCAGCTCCATATTGCCCGTGAGGTTGATGTCCTAGTCAATGCGAAAGATACAACGGATATTCAGCAAAAACTTGATAAAATTCATCAACAGATGATTACGTCTTTACATGATTTAAGAGCGTATTGCGAAAATTTAAAACCTCCATTATTAGATACATTAGGGCTAAACGCTGCGTTAGAAAAGTTAATTCGTAAAGTAATAGAAAGAGCTAGTTTTAAATTAATTTATACGATAGATCGCCTTTATTTAGAAGATGAGCGTATGAATTTAATGATTTATCGACTGTTTCAAGAATTACTCAACAATGCTTTAAAACATTCCTATGCAACAACAGTTGAAATACGTTTACAAGAAATGAACGATGGTTTTGAAATCATCTATAAGGATGATGGGGTAGGCTGTAATGTAGATGATATTATTGTCGGAGAGTCAATGGGAATTCAAGGTATGCAAGAGCGTGTAAAGGCCTTTAATGGGCAGTTTTACATTGATTCACAGGATAATGAAGGGATGTTTATTAGAATTACAGTAAAAGAAGGAAGTGATACACTTGATTACGATGCTTATAGTGGATGACCACCCTATTGTGTTAGAGGGAACGAAAAATTTATTTCAAGAAAATGATGATATTATAGTTGATACAGAAAGTGATGCGACTCATGTCATACAGAGAATTAAAAACAAACCGTATGATATTTACTTAATTGATATAAATATGCCATTAGAGAATGGCATACATTTAGCACGCAACATTAAAGCTATCCAGTCAAATGCTTCAATTATCCTTTATACTGGTGATGATATTACTGATTATTATCCACTTATTTTAGAGCGGAAAATAGAAGGGATTTTAGCTAAAACAGCGTCTAAGGAGCAAATTTTACGAACTGTTCGAGCCATTGCAAATGGTGAGATTGTGTTACCTCAAAATTTCTTGGATTTTCTCGATAATAAATTTAAACTGCAGGATGCAAAACTTGATATACACTTAAATGAAAAAGAAAAGAAAATTTTAAGGTTGATTGCAGAAGGACATACGAATAAAGCGATTGCTATAGAATTAAATATCCCTCAGCGAACAACTGAAAGATATTTAACGCAGCTATTTTCTTTATTGAATGTAGATTCACGGACAGACGCTGTGAATCTTGCAGAAAGAATGAATTTACTATAGATTGTCTGTATGTTATAATCATTCTTGCTGGTAGATTTTTCAATAAAAAGGGAGAGTTTAGGTGGTTTTAAAATACCATAATTTAATTTAGTTAATTATACCTAAACTATAAGTCTAAATATCTAAAATTTTCATTTGATACCGCCAAAATTTGGCGGTATTTTTTGTATGTCCGCCAAATCACGCCAAAAATTGGGACAAAGACCGCCAAAAAATTGGCGTAAATCCAACGTTGAAATATCGGTGTAAGTACTGGTACGCTTAAGTTAATCGTGGTTAAGTAGATTTGTTATAGTAAGTAATACGATAATATAAGATTTCGATAAAAGCCTAGTTATCTAAGAATAAAGTAGAGATTGTAGATTTTTTTAAAGTTACTAGCCAGTCAACATACTTCACTATAAAACTTTATATAAAGGTAGGCGTGTATTTTGAAAGTAGAACTTGAAAATTTATTTTCTATAGATGAATCTAGTCAAGATCAAGTCATTAAAGTTTATAATCGCTATGGTATTTTCGTCGGTACGCCTGAAATAAGAAAGAGAAATTTAAAGGCATCATTTAATCCTATTTTTACATTAAATGATGATGTAACATACGAACATGTCGCGGCACTATATAAATCATTGGAACATGAATTAGGAATTGTTTCTATTGGGGAACGCTTTTACTTTGACTTTTCAGATAGCGAATATGAGCAAGCTTCATTGTTTACCTTAAATTCGGCAGGTAACTCCCCTGATATGTTTATAGATGATAAAGGAACTTTATTTTCTTTAAGCACCCATTGCCAGCACTGTGGACTAATGGAAAAAGAACAACTTTCACCATTAGTGATAGATACTACGGAAATGAAAGATCGTCATCTAGTTCATGTGAGCGGATATTGGGTAGCTTCACAGGAATTAGCGACATTAATGAAACAAGAAGATATTAAAGGCTTTGAACTTTTAGAGGTTATTCATCAAGGACCGGAAGAAGGGAAGCGAAAAGCTTTTCAAATTATACCGACACAAGTATTGCCGGAATCTAGCACTGGAAGAGTTAAATTGTATTTTGCGACAGAGCAGCCTCCATGTCGTTGCGGATTAAGTGGGGTAATTAATGGTCCTGATACTTATCATCGCGAAGATTTAACCAATATAAAAAATGATATATTCCTCTCGGCAGAATGGAGCCATGACGGAAGATATTTATACCGAAAAACTTTGTTCAGTAGAAAGTTTAGAGAACTAATTATTAAAAATAATATATCCCGTGAGGTAAGAGGAGAGAAGGATAGAAACTTTGGACCGAAGGATTGGTTATTCGATCCAGTGTTATTAAAATAATTCAAATCGAAAATGAGGATGTGTATATTTTGTTTAGAAAAATAATACCTATCGTTGCAATCTTATTTGTCGTTGCATTAGCTCTTTCAAATTATTTTAATAAAGCAGAAGGAAAATCCTTTGTCATACCACAAGAAAGAGGGAATACGGTAGGTTAGAAACCGGTCATTAAGGGGCAGTTGATTTTTTAAATTATACAGCCCCTTAATGCGGGATAAAGAGAAACTTAAATCAGTGGGGAGATTTACCCCGCTGATTATTAGACTTCACCAACCGGTCATTAAGGGTCAGTTGATTTTTTAAATTATACAGCCCCTTAATGCGGGATAAAGTGAAACTTAAATCAGTGGGGAGATTTACCCCGCTGATTATTAGACTTCACCAATCGGGCATTTAGGGGCAGTTGATTTCTAAATTATACAGCCCCTTAATGCGGGATAAAGAGAAACTTAAATCAGTGGGGAGGTTTACCCCGCTGATTATTAGACTTCACCAATTGGGCATTTAGGGTCAGTTGATTTTTTAAATTATACAGCCCCTTAATGCGGGATAAAAAGCAAATTACCTCAAGCAAGCTTAAATATGATATGATGTGAAAAATGTAATAGTAGCATATAGTTTTGAGGTGAAGTAATAAATGAAAAAGTGGGCTTATCCTTTAGCGGTATTAACGCTCATTATCTTTTTTGTGTTACGAGGTACTTTTCAAAGTAAATTAATCAGTACTTTTGATACAAAAATGGCTGATTTATTTTTCGGTAACCGTTTTGTAGAATTTTTTCACTATATAGGAGAACCGGTATTTGTAGTATCTGTCGCTATCGTCTTAATAGTGTATTTAGCGTGGAAAGTGAAAAATAACCGAGGCATACTATTTGTTTTGTTAACAATCGCAGGTGGGAATGTACTTAACCAATTATTAAAAAAATGGATTCAACGACCAAGACCGGAGATTGAAGAACAATTAACATCCTTTAGCTTTCCATCCGGACATTCTATGACCGGTATCTTGTATTTATTTACAATTGCTTATGTGTTTTCGGAGAACAATAGCAGGGGACGTAAGACATTACTTTGGCTTGGGGCAGTTGTTTTAACTGTGCTTATTGGTTTGTCTCGAGTTGCTGGAGCCCGTCATTTTGCTTCTGATGTATTGGCCGGCTGGAGTATGGGGTATACGTGGTTTGTTATTTGTGTTTTTTGGTACGAACGTCGAAAGAGACTTTTTAAAACGAAAAATAAATTATAAACCTGAAATGGGAGCCATCTAATTAAAGTTGGTTCCCTTTTTTATGTAGAAATAAGGGCGTCACTTATGAACATACAGCCCTTATCTCCGGCTCACCACCAAAAGGGAAAGCGCCCAGTCGGAACGGAAATCAACCACACGTTATGGTGATGAGCTTTATTTTTTTAATTACATGGAAACAGCCTTGTCTGCTTCCATAAGCTTTTTTACAACTTCTAAGCAATCATAGAATGTTTCAAAAGACTCATAAGGAAGATGAAGGTCTTTACAACGTTTAATAAGATGATCTCTAGCAAGTACTAAATCTGCCTGTTTTGCAGCCTCAAAATCAGAGAGTGAATCTCCAATCACGATTTTAAAATGATTGCTCTGTGCAACCTGTCGCATAACGCTTGGCTTGCAACAACCGCAGCCCTGTGTCTCAAATTTCGTACATTCTTCATCACAGCCGTTTGGAAAGACGAGTTTAATTTGCTGTCCGGAAAAATCGGCACTATTACAATATATACCGGAAAATGGACCGTACTTTTCTAACAGTGGCTCAATGAAAAAGTCTACACCTCCACTAACAATATAAAACGGAATATGCTTCTCTTGTGCAAAACGAACGAAATCACCAAAGCCCTTACGTATAATGGCTGTATTTAATAAATAATGGATAACATCATCCTTTTGTTTAGTCGATAATAGCTCGAACATTGCTGAAACGCCATCTTTAAAGGTAATGGTTTGTTCCATCATTGCCGTAGCAATTTTCTCAGATTCCTCTGGAACGAATTGAGTCATTAGTGAGACGATATTATCTGTTTCTGTAATAGTACCATCAAAATCACAAAAAATAATTGGTTTCAAGCTACTTCCCCCTTCCAAGAAAAAACGTCTACTTTTGCAGTAGACGTTTAAATTTCACCTGTACACCATGTTCATCGGCTTTTGTTAAGATAATTTGATGCTCTGGAAATTGATTTTTCATCGCATTTACAAAATTTTGCTCAATAGCAGTAGGGATGATAGAAATCATTGTTGGTCCCGCCCCACTTAAAGCTGTTCCAAATGCCCCATTAGCTTTAGCGGATGCACGGATTTCTTTATATTGCGGGATTAATTGGGCACGGAAAGGTTCATGAAATAAATCAGCTTCCATATAACGACCTGCATGCTCATAATCACGAACCATTAATGAAGCTGCTAGCATATTTGCATTTGCAGAGGCTCTCACTGCGTATGCACGGTCAAATTGCTCTGGTAAAACAGAACGAGCTTCACTTGTTTTTAGTTCGACATCTGGTACATACACAACAAAGGAAGCTTCTATATCATTAACATGAAATGTATCAACAACGCCATTTTCATCCATTGAGGAAATTGTTAATCCTCCTAATACCGAGGCTGTTGCATTGTCTGGATGCCCTTCGATTTGTGAGGATAAATCGAGTTTATCCTGTACAGTTAAACCTAAATCACATACTTGGTTAGCTAGTTCAATTCCTGCAACGATGACAGCTGCACTACTCCCCAAACCGCGGGCTAATGGAAGTTCACTTGCCATTTCAACACGGCAGGCAGGTAGCTGCTTACCGTATTGATCTGCAATTTTTTTAGCAATCACGTATAGTAAGTGCTCTTCTAGCTCAAACTCTTTAGGACCATTATCATCGAGGTGAATAATGTCCCATCTATCCTGTAAAGACACGGTTAACTTTAAGTAAAGAGACAAGCCAAGCCCTATTGAATCAAAGCCGGAGCCTAGATTGGCAGTGCTCCCAGGAACTGAGATTTGCCACATGTTACTCATAGTACGCCCTCGATGTATTTTCGAATTTCTTCCTCATCATTTTTAAGTGAGACAACATCTACAGTCGAGATATTCATAGCAGTATCAGGATCTTTTAAGCCATTACCAGTGAAAATCGTAACAACTTTAGAGCCCTTTGTAATTTTGCCATTTTCAACTGATTTAATAACGCCTGCTAATGATGCAGCTGAACCTGGCTCAACGAAAATTCCTTCAGTGCCTGCAATTAATTTGTAAGCAGCTAAAATTTCTTCGTCTGTAACCGAGTCAATAATTCCACCTGACTCATCGCGAGCTGCTTCTGCAAATTTCCAGCTTGCGGGATTACCTATACGAATAGCTGTTGCCACTGTCTCAGGATTAGCAATAGGTTCACCGTTTACAATTGCTGCTGCACCTTCAGCTTCAAAGCCGAACATCTTAGGTAAGCCAGAGCCTTTTGCTGCATCATATTCTTTAAAGCCCTTCCAGTACGCAGTAATGTTACCTGCGTTACCAACGGGGATGCAAAGATAATCTGGAGCAGCTCCTAAAGCATCTACAATTTCAAATGATGCTGTTTTTTGCCCCTCGATGCGGTATGGATTTACAGAGTTTACAAGTGCCACTGGAGTTGTTTCACTTACTTGACGAACGATATTTAAAGCATCATCAAAATTACCGTCGATTTCGATAATTTTTGCACCATACATTGTCGCTTGGGCTAGCTTACCTAGGGCAACTTTCCCTTTAGGAATCACGACTATGGATTGGATTCCAGCACGTGTTGCATAAGCTGCAGCTGCAGCTGAAGTGTTACCTGTTGAAGCACAAATAACGCATTTGCTACCTTCTTCAATTGCCTTTGCAACGGCAAACACCATGCCTCGGTCTTTAAATGAACCTGTTGGATTTGCACCTTCGATTTTTCCGTAAAGTTCAATGCCAAGTTTCTTAGATAAATTTACTAAATGTATAAGAGGCGTATTGCCTTCGTTTAAAGTTAGAGCAGGTGTACTTTCTGTTACGGGTAAAAATTGTTTATATTCCTCGATTAGGCCTTTCCACATAACGTTACGATCTCCTTTTGTTCTTATAGGAAGAACAGTTGTTTTTGTATAAAAGACATTTTAACGCAAATGGCCCTATGTTTTCAATAGAATTTGAGAAATTGTCGAAACAATTCGGTAATTTGAATTTTTACTTGTCACTTTCTTGAAATAACTGTATAGTAAACTTGCGATGTAAAGTCAAGTGTAAAGACAGGTGGTTGGAATGACGACAAATACTGTAACAACAAATAAGGTTCAACAATCTATTTCTCGTAATAAGCTTTTAGGGGTAGCAGGCGTTGGCTGGCTTTTCGATGCTATGGATGTAGGGATATTATCATTCGTTATTGCGGCGTTAGCAGTTGAATGGGGATTAACACCAAGTCAAGCAGGTTGGATAGGTAGCATCAATTCAATCGGGATGGCTGTAGGAGCTCTTATTTTCGGTGTGCTTGCCGATAAAGTAGGACGTAAGCAAATTTTTATGTGGACGCTCGTTTTATTTTCGATTGCAAGTGGCTTATCGGCATTTACAACTACATTATTTGCTTTTATGGCACTACGCTTTTTAGTAGGCATGGGACTAGGGGGCGAATTGCCAGTCGCATCGACGCTAGTTTCTGAGAGTGTAGAAGCAAAGGAACGTGGGCGAGTGGTTGTTTTATTGGAAAGCTTCTGGGCAGCGGGGTGGTTAATCGCTGCACTGATTTCGTATTTTGTTATTCCAACATGGGGATGGCGTATAGCTTTATTGTTAACGGCAATTCCAGCAGTATATGCAATTTATCTTCGTTGGCACTTACCAGATTCACCTCAATTTGTAGTAAAGGCAGAGTCTAAAAAACGTAGTGTTGTGCAAAATATTCAAGAAGTATGGTCGAAAAAATACGTACGCTCGACACTTATGTTATGGGTATTATGGTTTACGGTTGTTTTCTCGTATTACGGTATGTTTTTATGGCTACCAAGTGTCATGGTTAGTAAAGGGTTCGATATGATTACGAGCTTTAAATATGTTCTCATTATGACGCTTGCACAGCTACCAGGTTATTTTACAGCTGCATGGTTTATAGAAAAATTTGGACGGAAGTTTGTACTTGTTTCCTATTTAATTGGTACAGCTGTAAGTGCTTTCATTTTTGGTAATGCCGAAACGATGGTAGTACTATTAACATCGGGAATGTTTTTATCATTCTTTAACTTAGGCGCATGGGGTGCACTCTATGCTTATACACCAGAGCAGTATCCAGCAATTATTCGTGGAACAGGTGCAGGAATGGCAGCAGCCGTTGGGCGTATCGGTGGCATCTTCGGCCCTTTGTTAGTAGGATATTTATTAACGGCAGGCTATGATATCGGCTTCATCTTCGCGATTTTCTGCGGAGCGATTATTATCGGAGTTGTTGGGGTAATTTTCTTAGGACAAGAAACAAAACAAATGGAATTAGATTAAAAAAATCATGTCTTGGATGGGCAATTGTCTAATCCAAGACATTTTTTGTAATTTTATTACATAAAAATTAAGGAATATTAATTTTTATTCAAATATTTTTAAAAATCTGTTAGAATCAATTCATCGAAAAACTTAAGGATAGAACAATTTTATTAAACTGTCACATTAGCAATTTAAAGTGTTGAAGATTTTTCAGAAAAGTCATTGTATTCAGATTGTAATCGTGATACTGTATTTTTAACCGAATTTAGAGTCAGTAAGAAACAA
This sequence comes from Lysinibacillus sp. NPDC056959, assembly GCF_042674095.1. Lineage (NCBI taxonomy): Bacteria > Bacillati > Bacillota > Bacilli > Caryophanales > Bacillaceae > Lysinibacillus > Lysinibacillus sp. NPDC056959. The sequence goes on from NZ_JBHURE010000007.1 coordinate 201,682, forward strand.
TCTCCATTCGTGATAATTTCATTGAAAGAAAGGTTGTTAGAAATGAGTATTAATGAAGAAATAGAAAGTAGATTTGTTAGGCTGTCGAAGGGACAGCGTAAAGTTGCACAATTTGTTATGAACAATCCTACAGTTGTAATTAGTAATGGAGCAGCAGAAGTAGGGAGACAGGCTAATGTTAGTGAATCGACAGTGATTCGTTTTTGTTATGCGATGGATTTATCGGGTTATGTAGAGCTTCAAGACAAAATTAGAATCTATTTAATGAATCAAAATGGTCATGAGAGTCTTCAACTTACATATCCATCAACTAAGATTAATATTTCGAGTTTTGGTAAGGTCATGCAACGTGATATACAAAATATTCAAGATACGATTCATTTGATAAATGATCATACGCTCCAAAAAAGTTCTAAATGGATGCACGAAGCAGAGAACGTTTATATTTTAGGTACTCGTCAAGCTGCGTCCATTGCAAACTGGTTAGCGTATACAATGAAAACGTTACGTCCAAACGTGAAACAGCTTCGCTCAGAATCTGATGATCTTGTACAGCAAATTAACAGTATGAGTGATCAAACGACATTAATTGTTTTTTCATGGGACAAGCATTCAAACGACATTCAAACGATTGTAGAAATTGCTAAGAAGAAAAAGGCAAGGATTATCGCCATTACTGGTTCTGCGTTTTCTTCTATTCGGGAATATGCAAGTGCATTATTTACACTTGGTCTGAAAAAGCAATCTTCATTGGACGTTATTCCAGTATTGTTCTCTTTTTTACATGCGCTAATTGAGGAAATGGTCAGTCAGGACAAGGCACAATATGAGAAATATCAGCAATCCTATGAACAAGTAGAAAATAATTTGTTATTTTTAGATGCAGTAAGAGAAAAGCAAGTTTTCTAATCATTTTATAACGCTACACATAAAAAAAGATGTCCAAATAAGTTTTAGACATCCTTGAAAAAGAAGCTTATAAAATTTTGCTTAAACTATATTCGTTAATAAAGGTATCATTTAATTTAATTGCATTTTGTCGGATGCCTTCTTGCTGAAAACCTAATTTTTTGAACAAATTTAAAGCACATTCATTATGCTCCATGACAGATACTTCTAGGCGTGAAATATCTCGCTGTATAGACCAACGTTCTACTGCTTCCATCAGCGCTGAGCCGATACCTTGTCGCTGATGCTCCTCCTTAACAGCTAGATGAACTGTTGCAACATGTTTAGCTTTAGAATGTTTATATCCATGAATAACGGCATAGCCAGCAAAAATGCCATTTACTATACAACATAAAATCGTACGGTTCTTCAATTGTTTCCAATAGACCAAATCTTTTCGAAGTTGTTGAACTGTAAGGTCTAATTCGTTTTCCATATTATACATGAAGTCAGTTTGTTGGAAAATTTCTTCTTGCAAATGAATAAATGATCGGGCGTCAGATGCTTCAATTGCTCGAATTATGTATGCAGGTGGGTTATCGTCATTTGTAGAAACATTACTCGTAGTCTTCATTTGTGTACGCGAGAAAGTTACACTAGTACCGAGCTTAACATCCATGACATAATAGCCTGCATTTGTCCACGACAAATAGTGAGAGAGAGGGGGCTTTGTTTTTTTCCACCAGCTCCTATTTAAGTAAGCTGCATTTGGCAAGGCTTGTCCCATAATATTTTCGAGTTCGCTAAATGATAAAGTAATTTCTTGTTGTAAAGCTACTTCAAAATAATTTGCTAAAGGAATATACTTTTTTTCCATCTTCTTTGTCATTGTGATCCCCATTTCCTGTATATCCTAAAAAATATAGACTACCTGATAATAGCATAAAATTACGTTTTCATAAATATAAAAACACAACTTTATATCTATTTATAGTAAGTATTTTTTATAAACTATGTATTTTTATTATTAAATGTTATAAATAGGGTGTTATTAACAGATAAATATATTATATTTAATAATAATCTATAAATGTTATAAAAAGGGATTCTTTTATCTCCCTATGCTTTCCAGGTAGTCATACTTTTAGTCTTCTTTCCTGAGCTAATAAAGCCTGCCTCTAGCGTGTATAAGAAAAGTAAGTAATACATGATAATATGGTTATCCTAAAACGGGGGATTCCGGATGTATATTGGCAGTAGATCCTTTATAGATAAACTTTCACTTTATAACATGTTTGTTCATAAGGTATGATAAAATAAACTATAAATGTTATTGCCATTTAGGAGGAATTAATTTAATGAGTAAAGTTTTAGTTTTTGGTCATAAAAATCCAGATACAGACACAATTACATCTGCTATTGTATATGCATATTTAAAACAGCAAATTGGTGTTGATGCTGAAGCGGTACGCCTTGGTGAAGTAAATAATGAAACACAATTTGCTTTAGATAAATTTGGCTTTGAGGCACCTCGATTAATTTCATCAGTAGCTGGAGAAGCGGAGAAAGTAATCCTTGTAGACCACAATGAATTCCAACAATCTGCAGACGGAATCGAAGAAGTACAAATTACAGAAGTGATTGATCATCACCGTATTGCAAACTTCCAAACAGCTGACCCACTATACTACCGAGCTGAACCTGTAGGTTGTACTGCTACGATTTTAAATAAAATCTTCAAAGAACATGGCGTAGCAGTTCCTGCAAACATTGCTGGTTTAATGCTTTCGGCCATCGTTTCTGATACATTATTATTCAAATCTCCAACTTGCACTGAGCAAGATGTACAAGCTGGTGAAGAGCTAGCGAAAATTGCAGGTGTTGATGCCGCTGAATATGGATTAGCAATGCTTAAAGCAGGTGCTGATCTTTCAGATAAATCATTAGAAGATCTTTTATCATTAGATGCGAAAGAATTCCAATTCGGTGAATATAAATCTGTAGTGGCCCAAGTAAATGCTGTCGACATTAACGATGTACTTGGCCGCCAAGAGGAATTAGAAAATTTATTAAATAAAAATGTAGCAGAAAATGGTTTAGATTTATTCTTCTTTGTTGTAACGGATATTTTAAACAATGATTCAACTGCTGTTGCAATTGGACAAGTAGCAGAGGCTGCAGCAAAAGGATTTGGCGCAGAGCTTGTGAATAATCGCGTACTTTTACCGGGTGTTGTATCTCGTAAAAAACAAATCGTTCCAGTTTTAACTGATGCATTGAAATAATGGAAAAGAGGTTGCCTCGAAATAGGCAACCTCTTTTTTTATGTGCGCCCGGCATGCGTATGAACTATAGGGTGCAAGTCCCGAACCCCGAAGACAGAAGTAGAGGTTAGCTAAGAGCAAGGGTGTCCGTGGCG